>WGAB01000150.1 GCA_015489295.1 Caldifarciminota bacterium | reverse complement strand
TCGTAGGAGCGGCTTCAGCCGCGACGAGCGAATCGTCCCCGCCCCTGGTGGGCGGGGATGGAGGGGAGGGGGTTTTCAAAGCGGTGCCAAGGCACCGCACTCCAAGGGTTTCTATCGCCGCTAAGGCGGCGCCTGCAGAAGAGCACCGGACCTTTGGGCATCGCGATTTCTGGATCGTTGACAGGTCCGCCGGATCGTCCGGGTTGACACATATCGAGGGGCCGGGAAGACACGGATAAGTTGTACGCGTTGGCAGGTCCGCCGGATCGCCCGGGGGTGAGAGTGGCCCCGTGCTCTCCGGAGGGCGGGTCCACCGAACCGCCGGGAAAACCAGCGACCGCTTTGTTCCCCAAACACGCCCCATTCGTTGACACTTCAGGGGGCGGCGTTTATATTTTCCGCCGATCTCATGGGCATCAAACTACCCTCAGGCAAGGAACTCCCCTGCGAACCGGGGAAACCTCTTCTGGAACAGGTGGGCAAAGACCGCCGGTACCTGGTGGCCCGGGTAGGCGATCGCCTGGTGGACCTGTTCCGGCCGGTGGATTGCACCGAGCCCGTGGAAATCCTGACCTTTGAGCATCCCGACGGCAAACATACCTTCTGGCACACCTCGGCCCACATCCTGGCCCAGGCGGTCAAGGAACTGTTTCCCCAGGCCAAGCTGACCATCGGGCCGCCCATTGAAACCGGCTTTTACTACGACTTTTTCGTGGGCGACTACACCTTTACGCCCGAAGACCTGGAACGGATTGAGCAACGCGCCCGTGAGATCATCAAGCAAGACCTGCCGGTTTCCCGCCAGGAGATGAGCCGCGAAGAGGCCATCGCCCTGTTCCGGGAGCTGGACGAACCCTTCAAGGTGGAACTCCTCCAGGAGATGGAGGAGGACACGGTTTCCGTGTACCGCCAGGGCGACTTCGTGGACCTCTGCCGCGGGCCGCACCTGCCGTCCACCGGCTATGTCAAGGCCTTCAAGGTGTTGCATTCCTCGGCGGCCTACTGGCGGGGCGACGAGCGGGGGCCGGTGCTGCAGCGCATCTATGGCGTTTCCTTCCCCAAGAAGAAGCAGCTGGACGAATACCTGGCCTTCCTGGAGGAGGCGAAGCGCCGCGACCACCGGGTGCTGGGCAAGCAACTGGAACTGTTTACCTTTTCCCAGAAGGTGGGACCCGGACTCGTGCTCTGGCTCCCGAAAGGCGCCTTTATCCGCAAAAAACTGGAAGACTTTCTGTACGAGGAGCATGTCAAACGGGGCTACGAACTCGTGTACACGCCCCATGTGGGCCGGGCCGTGCTCTGGCAGACCTCCGGACACCTGGACTTTTACCGGGAAAACATGTACCCGGCCATGAAACTGGAAAACGAAGAGTACTTCGTGAAGCCCATGAACTGCCCGTTCCACATCCAGATTTATCAGACCCGGCTGCACAGTTACCGCGACCTGCCGGTGCGGCTCGCCGAGTTCGGTACGGTCTATCGCTACGAGCGCTCCGGGGTGCTACACGGCCTCACGCGGGTGCGGGGCTTCACCCAGGACGACGCCCACATCTTCGCCCGGCCCGACCAGGTGGAAGACGAGATCGTGGGGGTGCTGGACATGGCCCTCCACATTTTGCGGACCTTTGGCTTTGAAGACTTTGATGTGTACATTTCCACCCGTCCGGAGAAGTTCGTGGGCGAGCCCGAGATGTGGGACCTGGCCACCCAGGCCCTGATCCGGGCGGCCGAACGGGCGGGCCTGGCCTATGAGATCGAGGAGGGGGAGGGCGCCTTTTACGGCCCCAAGATCGACATTGTGATCCGCGACGCCCTGGGCCGGCCCTGGCAGTGCTCCACCGTGCAGTTTGACTTCAACCTGCCCGAGAAGTTCAACCTGGTGTACCGGGACGCCGACGGCCGCGACAAGCGCCCGGTAATGATCCACCGGGCCCTCCTGGGTTCCATTGAGCGCTTCTTCGGCGTGCTCATTGAACACTATGCCGGCAACTTCCCGCTGTGGCTCGCGCCCGTGCAGGTGGCCGTGCTGCCCATCAGCGAGAAGTTCCTGGACTACGCGCGCCAGGTGGCCGATCGGCTGAAGCAGGCGGGCCTGCGGGTAGACCTGGACGACCGGGAGGAACGGGTGGGCTACAAGATCCGGGACCACGAAACCCGCAAGGTACCGTACATGCTCATCGTGGGGCAGCGGGAACAGGAAAGCGGCACCGTGTCCGTGCGGCGCCATGGTCAGGGCGACCTCGGGGCCATGACCCTGGACGCCTTTCTTGAGAAAATCCAGCAAGAAGTTGCCCGCCGTGAGTGAGTTTCCCTTGAGGCATTCCCCAACATTTTGGCCCAAACCAAACAGGAGGTTGGTCCATCAAAAAGAAGCTGTTTTACATGCGTGAACGTCCCAACCGTCGGGACACGCACCGCATCAATGAGCGGATCCGGGTGCCCCAGGTCCGGGTGATCGGCCCGGACGGCAAGCAACTGGGGGTCATGCGGACCCGCGACGCGCTGGAACTGGCCTATTCCATGGGATTGGACCTGGTGGAGGTGGCGCCCAACGCCCGCCCGCCGGTGGCCAAGATCATGGACTACGGCAAGTACCGGTACCTGGAAAAGAAGCGCAAGAAGGAAGCCAAAAAGAAGCAGGGCGGTGAGGTCAAGGAGATTGAGTTCCGTCCCAACATCGGCCAGCACGACCTGGAGGTCAAGGTTCGGCGCATCCGGGAGTTTCTTGAGGACGGCAACAAGGTTAAAATAAGGGTCTTCTTCCGGGGCCGGGAGATCGTCCACAAGGATCGCGGATACGAGGTGCTGAACCGGGTGCTGGACATGATCCGCGACCTGGGCGATGCCGAAGCGCAGCCCAAGATGGAGGGGCGGAACCTGATCTGCATCGTCCGGCCCGTACGCAAGGGCGGCAAAAGCCCGCAGAAACAGGAAGCAGAAACCAAGGAAGGAGGCGAGTAAACCATGCCGAAGATGAAGACCAAGCGGAGCGCGGCCAAGCGGTTCCGGCTGACCGGTACCGGCAAGATTCGCCGGTACAAGGCCTTCAAAAGCCACATTCTGACCAAGAAGACGCGCAAGCGGAAGCGCAACCTGCGCAAGCCCGGCCTGGTGGCGCCTGAGGACGCCAAGCGCATCCGGCGGCTTCTGCCCTATGCCTGAGGCCCCGGGCACGGCCTTTGCCCTGATCCTTGCCGGGGGCCGCGGCGAACGCCTGTGGCCCCTTTCCCGGGATTCCCATCCCAAACAGTTCCTCAAGATCGGCGGTGATCGGTCGCTGCTGGCCCAAACCGTGGCCCGCACGCTGCCTTTGGTGGGCACGCCCGACCGGGTGCTGGTGATCACCCGCCGGGAGATTGAACGCCAGGCAAAAGCCCACAGCGGCGACGCCCGCGTGCTGGCCGAACCCCTGGGCCGGAACACCGCTCCGGCCATCCTCCTGGGCCTGAAGTTCGCTCTGGCCCTGGATCCCGAACCCCTGCTCCTCGTGTTCCCCTCCGACCACCTGGTGTCGCCCCAGGAGGCCTTCCTGGAAACCCTGCGCCAGGGGATGCGGGCCGCCCGGGAGGGGTACCTCGTGACCTTCGGCATCCCGCCCGACCGGCCGGAAACCGGCTACGGCTACATTGAGGCCGGCCCCCGGGTGGAAACCCTGGGCGATCCACCGGTATACCAGGTGCAACGGTTCCACGAAAAGCCCGATCGAGAGCGCGCCGAGGCGTACCTGCGGCAGGGCAACTTCTACTGGAACTCCGGCATGTTCGTGTTCCACGGCCCCACGCTTTTGGCCGAGTTCCGGCGGCATCAACCCGCCATGTACCGGGCCTTTGAAGCCCTGAACCCCGAGGATCCGGCGTCGCTGGAGGCCTTTTACCGGGCCATGCCCGACCTTTCCATTGACTACGCCATCCTGGAAAAGAGCCGGCGGATCCGCATGGTACGCGCCACCTTCCAGTGGGAGGATGTGGGATCGCTGGACGCCTTCGTGCGGATCCTGCCCCAAAGGGACGGCAACTGGGTGCAGGGTCTGGTGGCCGCGCTGGAGGCCCAGGACAATGTGGTGGTGGCCGAAGGCCAGGGGCTCGTGGCCCTTTACGGCGTGCACGATCTCATCGTGGTGCATACGCCCGAGGTGACCCTGGTGTTGCCCCGCGGCATGGGCCAGAGGGTGAAGGACCTGGTCAAGCGGCTCAAAGCCGATCCCCAGCTGAAACGATTTACCGAGTGAAACGCCTCGCCTTTTCCACACCCCTTGGCTTTGTGTGGGTGCGGGTACAGGAGGGGCGCGTGGTGCAGGTACGGCTGGGCGGCTGCGCGCCCACGGGCGTGTCCGCCGACCCCTCGGATCCCCAGATAGCCCGGATCTCCCGAGCCTTTTCCCTGTACCTTTTTTCGGCTGATCCCGAACGCCGCCGGGAGGGCTGGCATCGGCTGCAGCAGGTGCCCGTGGACCTTGCCGCCATGCCCCCAACTTATCGCCGGATCCTGGAAACCCTGCGCCGGACCGTGCCCTTTGGCCGCCTCGTGACCTACGGCGCGCTGGCCCGCCAGGTGGGCACCCATCCCCGGGTGGTGGGCCGGGCCATGGCCCGGAACCCGGTGCCGATCCTGGTACCGTGCCACCGGGTGGTCAGCGCCCGAGGGCCCGGCGGCCTGTATCACCAGACGGTGGGCAACGAGTGGTTCCGGCGTGGGTTCACGTTCCGCCGCATGCTGGACGCCGGCCTGCGGGTGGCCTTTTCCTCCGACGGCATGCCCTACGGCCCCCTGTACGGCCTGAAGGGCGCCCTGGAACACCCTGTGCCCGAAGAGCGGCTGGACCTGGCCACCGCCCTGGACCTCTATCTGCGGTCCGGCGCCTACTTTTCTTTTGAGGAACACGAAAAGGGTGACCTGCAGCCGGGCTATCTGGCCGAT
>WGAB01000149.1 GCA_015489295.1 Caldifarciminota bacterium | reverse complement strand
TCAACGGCCACCACCTTGAGTTCCATGGCCTACCTCCGGTTTTTGCCCTTTTATCATACGGGAAAGGCCTCGGCCAATTGAACCGCCCACGGGGGTAAGGTATAATGGGGCCATGGTGTCTTTGCTTCTGACCCTTCTGCAGTTCGTGAACCCCGGTTTTGAGTTCCTGCTCGCCCCGCGGGTGGCCCTGGCCCCCCTGCCCACCACCCCGGGGCTTTCGGCGGCAATCGGAAACCCGGCCGGCCTGCTGGGCCAGGGCCGGAGCCTTCTCTTTGGTTATCAACGGCAGCCCCTCGGGGCCTATCGGTCGCTCGCAGCCTTCCGCTGGAACGCCTGGGGCCTGTTGGTGGATTACCAGAACTTCGGGCCCATCGAGTACCAGGATGAAACCCCCAACGACGAGGGCGGCCTGACCTTTACGCCCTTTGCTCTGCACGCCCGCCTGGGCCGCGCCCTCAGGCTGGACCCCGAGGTGGCCGGCGGCCTGGCCGTGTCCGTGGTGTACCAGCGCATCTACGACCAGGAGTACTCGAACCTGTTCCTTTCCGGGGGCGTCGTGTATACGCCCGCACGGTTGCCCATGCTTCGGCTGGGTTTTGCCTTTGAGAACCTGGGCCCACGTGTCCGGGTGGCACCCCAGGTGAACGTGAACCCGCCCCTCCGCGTGGCGGCCGCGGTTGCCATGAGCCGGGCCCGGTGGGAGGCGACCCTTCTGGCCCGCCATACCACGGGCTATGCCGACGGCGGATGGCTGGAACTCGGCGGCTTCGTAGGCTGGCAGGTGCATCCCTGGCTGTTCCTGCGCCTCGGTTACCTCTACGGCAACGACCTGTATCCCCTGCAGGCAGACCTGAGGATCCAGCGGGGTCAACTGGCCCTGCGGCTGGGCTGGCTGCCCACCGTGGCAGGGCCGGGCCAGACCTACCGGATGGCCCTGGAACTGCATCCCTGAGTGCCATGAGGCTGCTGGATTTTGAACGCCCCCTGTACGACATTGAGAAACGCCTGGAGGAGCTCCGCAAACTCCTCAAGACCCGGCCCGACCTGGCCGACGAGATCCGGGAACTGGAAGCCCGGGCCAAACGGATCCGACAGAAGATCTATGCCAACCTGACCCCCTGGCAGATCGTGCAGGTGGCCCGCCACGCCGATCGCCCCCACGCCCTGGACTACATCCAGGGCATGGCCACCGATTTTCTGGAACTCCACGGCGACCGGTACTACGGCGACGATCCGGCCATTGTGGCGGGCCTCATCCAGGTGGAAGACCAGCGCTGGGTGGTGGTGGGCGAGGAGAAGGGGCGGGATGTCAAAGAACGGGTGCACCGCAACTTCGGCATGCCCAACCCCGAGGGCTACCGCAAGGCCGAGCGCATGTTCCGACTGGCCGACAAGTTCGGCCTGCCCATTGTCACCCTGATCGACACCCCGGGCGCCTTTCCCGGCATTGAGGCCGAGGAGCGGGGCCAGTCCCGGGCCATTGCCACGGCCATCCAGACCATGCTGGAGGTGCGGGTTCCCATCGTGGCGGTGGTGATCGGCGAGGGCGGCTCCGGCGGCGCCCTGGCCATCGGCGTGGGCAACCGCGTGCTCATGCTGGAGTACGCCATCTATTCCGTGATTTCGCCCGAGGGGTGCGCCGCCATCCTGTGGAAGGACGGGGCGCAGGCCCCGAAGGCGGCCGAGGTGCTGCGGCTCACCTCCCGGGACCTGCACCGGCTGGGCGTCGTCGACGAGGTCATCCCCGAGCCGCCGGGCGGGGCCCACCGGAATCCCGAAGAGGCCATCCAGCGGGTAAAGGAGGCCGTGCTGCGGCATCTGGCCGACCTGCAGAACCTTTCGCCGGAGGAGGTGCTGGCCCACCGGCGGCAACGGTTCCTTCGGTTCGGCGAGTTCGTGGAAGCCCGGAGTGATTCCGCGGATCCTGCGTTATAACATTAAAGACCTGCGAGGGTGGCGGAACAGGCAGACGCGCCAGATTTAGGATCTGGTGGGGTTTCCCGTGCGGGTTCGAGTCCCGCCCCTCGCATTCTCCTTTTCCCCTGGTATGCTCGACTCCTTGACACCGCAGGCTGTCGCCCGTAGTTTTTATGTAAGCGATTACTATTCGCCGACCTGCACAGCAAGGGTACATGAAGGGAACCTTTATGCAAACACAACCGAGGGGCGCCGGAGGTCGAGGGTACGGAGCACACGGCCTTTCCGGCGGGGAAATTGGGTACCCCGGCTTCTCCCAGCAGAGGCCGGGCTTTTTGGTTTTTTGGGCCTTTTTCAAACCTCAGAGGAGGTGACCCATGTACTGGTGGGATAAGCTGTTGTTGCTGCTCACCGGCTTGGTGGCTCTCTACATGATCGTTCGCCTGGCCAAGGCGGGCGACAAACTGAACAAGGGGGCCATCACATTCTACATGCTGGCTTTCATCGTGCTGCTCGTGGCCGGTGTGCTGCTGATTTTCCTCGGCTACGGCATCCTCGGCTCGCCGCTGGTGGTGGTCGTCACCACCCTGATCCCGTTGGGGCTGGCTACGGGGCTCGTGTACGATGTCAAACCCGAGTGGTCCACGGGCTACCTCTGGTTTGCCATCATCGGCTTCGTGCTCATTGCCCTGGGCAAGCTCGTGCCCGGCCTGGAGGGCCTGGGGCGGGTGGTGCTGCCCATCGTGCACGGCATCTTCGGGCTGACCATCGTGGTGATGCCCTTCCTGGCCGTGAGCAAGGGCATGGCCCCGGGCGACTTCGTGTGGGTCGCCATCGGCGGCATCCTCATCAGCCTGGGTGGCATGGCCCTGGCCTTCCTGAAGGCCGGCAAGCAACTGCTGTTCTTCAGTGAGGCCGTGGTGCTGGCCATCCTGGCGCCGCTCCTGTTTGTGATGGCCCTGGCCTACGCCTGGGGCCTGATGAAGCGGCTCGTGGCCGGCTAAATCCGGCAAAAAAACCAACCTAACCCAACCCCTGCCCCAATCCGGGGGCAGGAAAACGGAACGGAGGTTCTGGAATGAAGGGACTGGCGGCACGTTTACGCTATCTCTTCGGCACATCACGGGGACTCATCCTGGGGACCGTGGCGCTTATTGCCCTGGAAGCAGCCTTCATGGGCATGCTCTCCGGCCCCATGGCAGAGTGGGGGATCCGGGACTTCTGGATCAAACTCTGGGGGATGAAGCTGGAGCCCCTGGAGCGTGAGGGCCGGCTCATCTTCCTGTACCACACCTTCGCCATGGCCGTGGTGGCCCTGGAGGTCTACATGCTTACCGCGGCCTACAAGATCCGGGAACAGCACCGGATCGGCATCCATGTGCTGGTGACCGTGGGGTACCTCACGGCCATGATCTTCGGGCTGCTGTTTGCCTATTGGGGCCACAACTGGGTGTACCACGGGCTGTTCCTCTTCGGCCAGTCGCTCATCTTCTTCGGCGGCGTGTGGCTCGCCGTGGCCTTCTGGCCCTGGCGCCAGGAGCATCGCCTGCCCCCGGATGCCCCGTACCTGAAAACCTCGGGCGGTGTGGACATTGAGAAGCTGGCGGTGTTCATCGCCATCGTGGCCACTCTGATCTCCGCGGTGTACGGCGCCATCCCGGGCTCCAACTTCGGCCACGCCTTCCGCGTGTTCCTGTCCGAGGACATCATCCGGATTCCGTACCACACCCCGTACGAGCTTGCCATCGTGGGCCACCTGCACATCATGCTGGTGGACGTGGCGGTGATGGCCGTGTTCATCGTGAGCCGCTGGACCGACTTCAAGGGCCGGCTCCAGAAATGGGCGGTTCCTTTGATGATCATCGGCACCGTGATCATCAGCGTCGGGGCCTGGATGGTGGTGCCCTTCCGTCCGATCGCCCACCAGATTATCAACGTGGGCGCCGGCTTCCTGATGCTCGCCTCGCTGCTCCTGACCATCTTCGTGTGGCGCAAGCAGATTGAGGTGGGCGTGGCCCGCCAGGGGCTCACCATGGAAACCGCGGGCTTCGGCCAGAAGCTCAAGGCCCTGTTCCACGATGTGCTGCCCTGGGGTGCCACCTGGCAGATGATGTTCATGAACCTGGTGGTGACCGCACCGGGCGTGTTCATGGCCATCAAGCTGGAGTTCTTCCGCAGCATCCTCCTGCGCGACGAGAAAACCGGTCTCGTGGGGCACTGGCATATCCTCGCCTTCATGATCGCCACCGTGCTCCTTCTGTACTACATCGACGTGGCCGGCCTCAAGGGCAAGGCCCGCCAGATCTTCGGCTGGATCGTGGTCCTGGGCTCGGATGTGGCCACCGTGGCCGCCAATGTCTTGATCATGCGCCGGCTCCTGGTTCCCCTGATCCAGGAGCAGCCCCTCGTGGCCCAAACCCTGCTGGTGATGGACATCAGCCTGTTCCTGTTCCTTACCGGCCTCGCCCTGTTCCTGCTCTGGCGCCTGGTGGACCTGTTCCGGCCCCAGGGGCGGTGGGTAGAGGAGTGGCGCAACCCCGAAATCGGTGTCGTGTTTGAGGAGGGGCAGAAATGAACCGCGAGATCCGTGTTCTGAACCTCGGTTTGGTGCTGGCGGGATTCCTGGTGGCGGCCTGCGCCCAGAAACCGGCACCGCCCGAAGGGGTGCCCACGGTGGAGACCGGCGTGGACCCCGAGGCCTGGGTGCGCGTGCCCGCCGGCGAGTTCCTGTTCGGCCTGCACAACGACCGCAGGGTGCTGGACTACGACTACGAGATCATGAAGACCCCGGTGACCAACGCCCAGTGGGCCCGGTTCCTGAACCAGGCCCTGCACGATTCCACCGCCCGGAACCTGGTGAAGCTCTCCGAGGAAGGCGTCATGGCCTACTATCCGGGTGAACCCTACCACGGCGGCAAGCACGAGGAACGCATCGACGCGGGCTGGTACCTGGCCTATCCCCTGCACCGGGTGGGCCAGAAGGTGCACCTCAAAGGCGATACCTTCGTGGTGGAAAAGGGGTTCGAGAACCATCCGGCCACCTTTGTCACCTACTTCGGTGCCTGGGCCTACTGCCAGTATTACGGCTATCGGATCCCCACCGAGGCCGAGTGGGAAAAGGCGGCACGCGGCACCGACGGCCGGGCCTATCCCTGGGGTGACGAAATCGGGCCCGCCTATGCCAATTACCGCCACAGCCGCGATCCCTTTGAGAAGTACTGGGGCGGCCTGGGCGAGACCACACCGGTGGGGTTCTACAACGGCAAAACCTACTTCGGGTTCAAAACCGAGAACGCGGTAAGCCCCTACGGCTGCTACGACATGGCCGGCAACGTGTGGGAATGGGTGTCCGACGACATTGAGGAAACCCACCAGCGGATCCTGAAGGGCGGCAGCTTCGCCGACTACGAGATCGACTGTCGGGCCACGTGGCGCAACTTTGCACCGCCGGAACTCGCCGAGTCGAACGTGGGGTTCCGCTGCGTGCGGGCGGTACCCGCGGATACCACCGGAAACGCGGCAGAAACGCCGTAAGGTTTGGTTTGGGCGGGGCGGCCGCAGGCCGCCCCGCCCAAACCACCCTTTGAACCACCATGAAATTCGTTCTGGATCGCCTTCGCAGTTACTGGCAACTCACCAAGAGCCTGCAAACCGGGCTTCTTGTGCTCACCGGCGTGGCCGGGTACTTCAGCACCCACACCGGCGCCCCTGGGCACCTGGTCCTGGGCCTCGTCGGCAGCCTGTACCTGGCCATCATCGGCAGCACCGTGGTGAACATGTGGTACGACCGGGACATTGACGCCCGGATGTACCGCACCTGCTGGCGGCCCCTGCCCACCCACCGGGTGTCACCCACCGAGGCCCTGGCGCTGGGCCTCGGGCTCTCGGCCCTGGGCATCGGCTGGGCGCTGCACCTTTCGTTTCTGTTCGGCTTTGTGGTGTTCGCCGGCTGGTTCTTGGATGTGTTCGTGTAC
>WGAB01000148.1 GCA_015489295.1 Caldifarciminota bacterium | reverse complement strand
GCACGGTGCTGGCCTCGTCGGTGTCCACGATGACCCGGCCGTCGGTGGCCTTCACATACACGAACCCGTTTTTCCGCACGCGGACGCGCAGGGCACCTCGGCCTTCAATCCGCAGGAAGCCCTGGGGCACCTGCACCACAGCCTCCGACCCATCGTTTCGGTTGCGGACATACACCCGGCCCTTTACCACCTCGATCACCCGGCGATCTTCGGAAATCTCGTGGAACCACACGCGCGAATCGCGGCCGATCCACACCACGGTGCCGTAGTTGAGTTCCACCTCCACGCGGCCGTCGTCGGTTTCCACGAGGTCGCCCGGCTCAATGAGGAAGTTGGGCACGAGTTCCTGCAGCCCGTCGTTCACCAGGTAGGCATCCCCCGAAACCTCGTGGACCCGCCCGAAGTTGGCGGTCAGCAAAGCGGTCATCAAAAGCAGGCCCGTCATGGCCGTTCACCTCCCTGAGGGTTCCTTTTGGGCAGGCGGAGCTCCCGGTTGCCGGGATCCACCTGCCAGGCCCAGTCCAGTACCACGGCCTCGTCTGAGGCCTCTCTGATCCAGATTTTGGCGAAGTGGTTATCGCTCATGTAGAACACGTAGCCGTGGCCCGGCACCACGGGCACCCAGCCATCGGCATCCCAGCCCTCTAAGGGCGCTTCGTCAATGACATCAAAGTTGGGGATGGGCCCGAAGTCCAGCACCAGGTTGAAGCCCGCGGCCACGATTCCGAGCACGCCGTTCCGGTGTTCCAGGTAGAAGTCGCATCGGGTATCGGTGTACGACACCACCGACGCCGTGTTGAAATCAAAGCCCGAAAGGTAGGGGTACTGCTGGCGGCTCCAGAGCATGACATTGGTGCCTTCGGGGCGGGGCGTGTCGTGGATTACCGGTTCCGAGGGCTTGCTCTGGTTGCCGGCATGGTCCACGGCCACCACGGCGTAGTAGTAAGTGACACCGTTCACCACGTTGTCGTCTGCGTAGGCGAGGTGCGGGGTGTATCCCACCTCCTGAAAGGTGCCGTATTCCGAGGTGTTCCGCAGGATCAGGTAGCCCTCCACATCCGACGAAGGACTGGGATCCCAGTACAGGAACACGACGCCGTCGCCCGTCACGCTGGTCACCCCGGTGGGCGGCTCGGGCGGCGTCTGGTCCACCACCTGGCATCCCAGGCCTGCCAGAAGCATTGAAATCCACCACATCCGTTTCATGGAACCAACCTCCTTTGCCCGGGAGAAAGGCAAGGTTCCTGCCGTTTCCGGAATCCTATGATTCCCAAGGGGAAACGGCGGAAGTCACCCTCGAAGTGCACAATTTTTGTGCATTCTGCCGTCGCCCGGCGCGGACGGGCTGCCCCGTTTCTGTGCACGCGGTGGTCAGGGTATAATCAAGACATGGCAGACTTTGACATCTATGTGGAGCACATTCTGGACCATTACAAGAACCCCCGGAACCGGGGCACGCTGGAAAACCCTGATCTCACCGCGCACGACGGCAACCCGCTCTGTGGCGACGAAATCCGCATGGACTTCCGCGTAAAGGACGGCCGCATTGTGGACGTGAAGTTCTCTGGCCATGGCTGCACCATCAGCCAGGCCTCGGCTTCCATTCTCACCGAGATGATCAAGGGCAAACCCCTGGACTACGTGAAGCAACTCAAAAAGGACGACCTCCTGGAGGCGCTGGGGATTCCCATCGGCCCCACGCGCCTGAAGTGTGCCCTTCTGAGCCTGAAGGTGGCCAAGGCCGCTGTCTATGGGCTGGACAAGGTGCGTGACGAAGACCTGGAATAAAGAAGGAGGTGACGCCATGAAGAAACTTTTGAGCCTTTCGGCGCTGCTGTTGGTATCCGCCGTGCTGTGGGCCGCTGAGCCCTACTGGACCCCCTACGCCTTCAAGGGCACCGAACACTTCAAGTACACCCTCACCCAGAAGGATCCCGACGGCACCGTGACCACCGGCTCCTACGTGATCGACATCCAGAAGCAGGGCGACAAGTACCGGATCCACTTCGAGGGCAAATTCGGGGACAGCGAGGGATCCTTTACCACCACCACGGAAGACCCCAAGAGCGTCGGCGGCATGCTGCTGTTCCAGACCATGATGAACCCCTGGCTGGCACCTTTGACCGCCACCCTGTTCGCCCAGTTCTTCGGCACCTTCGCCTTTTCCGCCGTCACCCTGGGCAACTGGGAGGTGGGTACCATCAGCAAGTTCAAGGACGACCAGGGCAACACCGTGGAGTACGCCATCCCCGATGAGTGCTCCTATGCCGGCCAGACCGGGCGGCACCTGGTGGTCAAAACCAACGGCCAGGTACAGTACGAACTCTGCGTGGCCAAGGGGATTGCCCTGCCCCTGTACCAGAAGATGGTGAACGACGAGGGCGGCTACACCGAGCTCGAGCTGGTGGAGTACAGCGAGTAGGCCGCCCCACGGGAACGGAGACCCCCTGCAAAAGCAGGAAGCAGCGTTTTCCCGAGTTTTCCCGGGTTCGGGTTTGGCAGGGACCCGGGGAAGCCGTATAGTTGAAGCCCAACGGCAAGGGGGTAGGGGGAGCCATCCCGGAGTGAACCCGTGAAGACCTTTGACGCTATCGTTGTCGGTGCCGGCCCCGCGGGTGCGTCGGCGGCCCGGGTTTTGGCCTCCCGAGGGTTTCGCGTTCTGCTCCTGGAACGACAGCGGAGCGTGGCCCAGTACATCCCCTGTGCGGAGGGCATTTCCCACCGATCGCTGGTGACCGCAGCACCGGCCGATCCCCGCTGGATCTCCGCCCCCATTGAATCCGTGCGGCTCCTGGCCCCCGAAGACCTCTCCTTTGAAGTGCGGACCCCCGGCGTGGGGTACATCCTGGAGCGTAAGGTGTTCGATCGGCACCTGGTGAACGAAGCCGTGCTGGCGGGCGCAGAACTGCAAACCGGAGCCCGGGCCCTGCGGGCAGAACGCACCGCAGACGGGATAGAGGTGGTGTACCAGCACCGGGGTCGGGAGAAACGGGTGGATGCCCGACTGGTGATCGGTGCCGACGGCCCCGGCTCGGTGATCGGCCGCAGCCTGGGCCTGAACCTGGACCTGGAACCCCGGGACATTCACCGGTGTCACCAGGTGCTGCTGGCCCATCCGGACATCGGGGCTACCCGCCTGGAGATCGCCGTGGGCCAGGAGGTGGCCCCCGGAGGTTACGCCTGGGTGTTCCCCAAGGAAAAGGGGCTGGCCAATGTGGGCGTGGGGATCCTCGGCGACGAGGAACAGGCCCGGGAGTATACCTTCCGGTTCGTGGCCCAGCGGTTCCCGGGAGGCCGGGTGCTGGGTGAGATTGCCAGTGTGGTGCCCACCGGAGGCCACCGCATGGACCTCGTGGGCGACCGGGTCATGGTGGTGGGCGATGCCGCCCGCCTGGCGGATCCGCTGTCGGGCGGCGGCATTCCGCCGGCCCTGGATTCCGGCCGTGTGGCCGGCGAGGTGGCCGCGGAAGCCCTGGCCGCCGACCGCCTGGACGCCGAGTTCCTGGCCCGGTATCCCCAGCGGTTCTGGGCCACCTACGGGCCGTACCAGTCGCTTTCGGCCCATCTCCGGGACGTTTACCTGGACCTCAACGACCGGGATCTGGCCTATCTGGCCCGATCGCTGAAGCCGGTTTTTGACGGCCAGGAGTTGGGTTCCCCCGAGGCCTTCCACCTGGTGCGCCTGGCGCTGAAGGCCCGTCCTGGCCTTTTGGCCTTTCTTTTGAAGAAGGGGAGGAGGACCCTTGTCCGGTATCTACAGGAGCGTATTCTCGGCACCTGAAAAGGGCATTCTGGTGCTTTTGGACCCGGATCGGTCGGACCATCGACATCTGGACCGTCTGCTGCCCCTCTTGAACGACTCGCCCCGGGTGCGGGCGGTGCTTGTGGGCACCAGCATCCTCATGTCCCCCGGGCTTGACACCTTTGTGGAAAGGGTCAAAAATAAATGCCGTAAACCCGTCATCCTGTTCCCGGGGAGCGTGGTACAACTCACACCCAAGGCAGATGCTCTCCTTTATCTCGTGATGGTCAGCGGACGGAACCCGGAACTCTTGATTGGGGAACATGTGAAGGCGGCCCCCTTGATTCGCCATTACGGCATGGAAGCCATCGCCACGGCGTACATCCTGGTGGAATCCGGGGCCTATACGGCGGTGGAGTATGTGTCCTTCACGCGGCCCATTCCCCGGAACAAGCCGGAAATCGTAGTGGCCCATGCCCTGGCCGCCTACTACATGGGCATGAAGGCCGTGTACCTGGAAGGAGGATCCGGTGCCCGCGAGCCCGTGCCCGCTCAGGTGATCCGGGCCGTCAAGGAGACGGTGCCCCTGCCCCTGATCGTGGGCGGTGGCCTGCGAACCCGGGAACAGGTGGAAACGGCTCTTCAGGCCGGGGCCGATCTGGCCGTGGTGGGCACAGCCCTGGAGGAGAATCCCGACCTCCTGGAACTGCTGTAACCCCCGGCCCTTTTTGAGGTGAACCATGGTCAAACCCCGGGACGTGATCGCCAACCCTCGCGTGCAGTACATGATCCAGAGCGCCGACGCCCAGCTCGCCGCCCTGGGCTACACCGAGCACGGCCTGCGGCATGTCAAACTCGTGGCCAAACGCGCAGGCTATATCCTGCGGCAACTGGGCTATCCCCGGCGGACCGCGGAACTCGCCGAGATCGCCGGATACCTGCACGACATCGGCAACCTGCTGAATCGGGAACACCACGCCCAAACCGGCGGCGTGCTCGCCTTCCACGTGCTCACCGAGATGGGCATGCCCTTTGAGGAAACCATCGAGGTGGTGCGGGCCATCGGCAACCACCACGAGGAGGACGGCCTGCCCGCCACCCCGATTTCCGCTGCCCTGATCCTGGCCGACAAGTCGGACGTGCACCGCTCCCGGGTACGCCCCCGGGGCGACATCCGCAGCGACATCCACGACCGCGTGAACTACGCGGCCATCGCGTCCCACGTGCGGGTGGACACCTCCAGCAGTCCGCCCCGCGTGTACTACGACATCAAGATCGACACCTCCATCGCTCCGGTGATGGAGTACTTCCAGATCTTCCTGTCGCGGATGCTCATCGCAGCCAAGGCGGCGAAGGTGCTGAAGTGCCGGTTTGACCTGTACATCAACAAAACCAAAATGACCTGAACCAAAGGGGGTGAAAACCCATGGAAACCACCCAGGAGGCAACCAAACCCTTGAAGGAACTCACCCAGGCCGACCTGGAAAAGAAAAAGGTGGTAGAACTTTACGAGATCGCCAAGGAGCTGGAAATCCCGAACTACTCCAGCCTCCGAAAGGCGGAACTCATTGAAAAAATCCTGGCTGCCATCGCCGAAAAGTACAAGAAGGAACCCGAAACCCCGATCCGCGAAGGCGTGCTCCAGATCCTGCCGGAGGGCTTCGGCTTCCTCCGCTTCCCGGAGTACAACTA
>WGAB01000147.1 GCA_015489295.1 Caldifarciminota bacterium | reverse complement strand
GGCGACATCCGAACCGTGCGGGCCTTCCGGCGGAACATCGTGTACCACGCCCACAACAGCGCCGAGGCCAAGAAGAAGTGGCTGGAGGACCCGTCCATTGACGCCTGGCTGATCTGGAACATCTGGCAGATTGCCAATCCGGACATTGCCGATTATGTGCCGGTCTCCCGGGATTATGTGATCTACCGGGATTGCGGTGTGGCCCTTACCGTGAAGGGCGAACAGCGGAGCATCGTTCGGGAGTTCTACGACTTTCTGGCCTCTGAGCAGGCAGCGCCTATCTTCCGAAAGTGGGGATGGATCACCGAATAGCCGGAAACGCCAACGGGTAGAGGGTGGGGCAACTCAGCCCGCGGAAACGCGCGGCCCCGGTGCGGGTCAGGCCATCAGGGCGTCCAGGCCCGGGGCCACTTCGGGTAACCTTTTCTGCCACTCCCGGAGGGAGCGGGTGACCTCCCGATGGGCGTGGTTCAGGGTGGGGCCGCGGAGCCCCAGGTTGCGGGCCTCCTGGATTTCCATAAAGGCGGCGGTTTCGTCGGCCACGCGTACCCGTGAACCCAGGCGGAGCCGGCCCTCGTAGGGGCCGCGCCAGGGCGTATCCAAAAGATCCCAGGTTTCGGTGTTCGGGTTCCACCGGAGGTCCAGGAACTCGGCGTTGGCCTGGGCTACGGGCTCCAGGCCGGTAAACAGCTTGAACTCCCGGGCCAGGCCAGGGTCCAGGCCCACCAGCAGCCGGTCCATCTCCTGGGCTTCAATGTCGCGGATCAGGTCGGCGATGGTCTTTTTCACCGGGCGAACGATGTCGCGGGTAAAGGCCTCGGGCAGGTCGTGGAACAGGGCCGTGAAGAAGGTGTACTGCAGGGTTTCGGCGGGCCAGGATTCCTGTTCCAGGTGCAGCAGGAACAGGGTGGTGAGCGCCACAAACAGGGAATGGCCCAGCACGGTGGTTTCGGGGAGGCGTACCACATGGGCCCAGCGGCGTTGATACCGCAGGCGGCCCAGGGCATCCACCACCCGGCGATAGGCCGGCTGACACAGCACGGCCACGGCCGGGGCCCGCACCTCGTAGGCGCGGCGGATGGCCCGATGCTGGTCCGAGATCTCCTGCATCTCGGGGTCCGTGGGGTTGTGGGGCTCCAGGATGTGCCGAAACTCCCAGTCTGTGGCCAGAAAGTGGGCGATGCGGACCAGAAAGGCCGGCTGGGGAAGGTCGTGGGGCTCCCGGAACAGGTAGCGGTGCCACCGCTCGGCCAGCAGGGGCGAAAAGGCTTCCAGTTCCCGGCCGATGGGGGCGCCGATCTCCTCCCGGAACCGGCGGCGGTACCGGGGATCGCTGTCAATCCGGCGCTGGATCGCGGGTTTCAGGTCGGTGCCGCCGGAGCGCAGCAGCACATCAAACAGCAGTTCGTCAATCAGGGATTCCCAATGTTCCGGCGCGCCCCCTCCCCAGGTGAGCCGGGCCAGGAGATAGGCGATCATGGCCTTGTGGGCCTGTTTGTCCAGTTCCCACAGGGGCACGGGCCTAAGTTTGTCGTTCCATCGCTGCAGCGAGGCCAGCCGAACCAGCCTCTGGAGCAGCGCAGCGAAGGCCTCTTCGCGTTTCATGGCGATCCCAGGTACAGCAGCCGCTGTGCTGAGCCCTTTCCGGCCTTTAAAAGATACACGCCCTGGGGAAGCCCCGGGGGCAGGTGCACCCGGAGGCCCGAGGGGGTCGCCTGCAGCGTGATCGGCACCCGACGGCCGGAGATGCTCCACAGGCGAACTCCGGCCGTGGAAGCGACGCCGAGGACCCGAAACACGCGGCCCCGGACGGGGTTGGGCACGATGCGCCAGCGGGCAGCCGGGTGGCTCGCCACCGGCGGGGATTCCTCCACCCCGGTAAGGAGGTTCCGGAACCCGAAGTTGCCGCGGCTGCTCTCCCAGTTGGTTACCACCAGGTCGGGCGGGTTCCAGCGGTAGTAAACCCGATAGGCCAGCACCGCGGAATCGGCCACCGGCGGCAGCAG
>WGAB01000146.1 GCA_015489295.1 Caldifarciminota bacterium | reverse complement strand
GGTCCGAAGGGTCGGCGACCCGGAGGAACCCCAGGGCCCGCAGCCGGAGTTCGCTGTAAAGGTGCAGGTTTTCGGCCGGGTTCGCCTCCAGTTGCAATTGGAGGCGGTTCTCGTTCCAGGTCCAGCGGCCGGAATCCGCGTGCACCCAGTAGCGGTTGTAGGTTTCCAGGTAGCCGCCCAGGTGCACCCGGGCAGCCAGAGGCGTGGACAGCAAAGCCACCGCGAGCAGGGTTTTCAACGATCTCATGGCCGAACCTCCCTTTTCAAGCCTACACGCCCCGTCGGAGGTACCGTTTGGTGAACACCTTATCGGGGATGCCGGTGTCCACCTGGATGTCCTCCAGGATCATGCGGGTGGTGTGCTGTCGTTTGAGGTCCCGCATTTCCATTTCCTTTGCCACCCAGTAGCCCTGGATTTGGGTGATGTTCCGGAAGGTCATCACCTTCCACAGGTTGCCCGAGGGGTCGTAGAACTCGGTGCGCAGGGGATGAAAGGTTTGCCTGTCCACCCACATCTTCAGGTAGGCGTAGTCCTTGTCGGAGCCGGGCTTGGGCGTGAGTTTGAGCACATAGGCCGTGTCGGTTTCCGCCACCAGTTCGGGGTTGTATTCCTCGGAGTACTTAAAGGTGCTGAGGTCGTCGTAGGTGAAGTCGGTGCCGGCGAAGGTCTGGTTCTTCACATGGGCGGCGATCCGCCGCACCTTTTTGAAGGCCGGGAAGTAGACATACATCACATCGTTGGGCAGGCTCAGGAAGGCGATCCCGCGCTGGTCGGCGGGCTCCAGGAACCGGATGAGCCGGTGGTCGTCACCCTTCTGGTATGACTCGGCGACGCGCACCTTCTCGTGGCCGGCTTTGTCAATGAGGACCATCTTCATCCGCACCCGGCGGTCGCGCGGTGCGTTCATCACGCTGTCCACCTTTGCCAGGATCTCCTGGGCGGTGAGCCCGGCATGGACCGGCACCGAGATCGCCATCATCAGGGCATAGCCCAGGAACCACCGTTTCATGGCTTTTGCACCTCCCTGGGTTTGAAAACGCCTTCAAAGGTCAGGATGACCGCAGGCAGGAACAGCAGGGCGGCCAGGGCGCTGGTGGCCATGGTCAGCGCCACCATCCAGCCGAACCGCCGCAGGGGTTCCAGCGCGGCGAACACCAGCACCAGAAACCCCAGGCCCACGGTGGCCGCGTTCAGCAGGATGGCCCGGCCCGTGGTGCGCACGGCGGTGGCCAGGGCCTCCCGGGTGCTGTCGTGGTCTTCCCGTTCAAACCGGAACCGGGAGATCATGTGGATCGTGTAGTCAATGCCGATCCCGATGGCGATGGAGGCGATGAGCACCGTGGCGTTGTCCAGCGGGATCCCCAGCACCCCCATGAGGCCGAAGTTGAAGGCCACCACGAGCAGAATGGGCAGGGTACCCAGGATGCCGGCGCCCGGCGACCGCAGCTGCAGAGCCACCAGCACGGCCACGATCACAAAGGCCAGGATGAAACTGCGGATCTGGCTGCGGATCAGGTTGCGGTGAATTTTCGTATAGACCGGCAGGAGGCCGGCGTGCTGGATCCGGAGCGGGAGCGGGGCGCCGGCGTAGGAGGAAACCTCCCGGACCGGCAGCGCCACCTGCTGCTGCACCAGGGTCCAGAGGTCGCCCTTGAGGTCCTTCTGGAGGCTGGCGTTGGCCCGCAAAGAGTCGGGCAGGGCGGCCAGGATCCGCTGCAGCCAGGCGTTCACCCGGGCGTTGCGGAGCGCCTCCGCCGTCATGCTGACCACCGTTTCCAGGGTGTAGGGCAACAGTTCGGGGTCGGCCCGGAGTTCGGCCGGCGGCAGGAACCGCTTTAAGAGGCGCCGGATCGCCAGGGTGTCCAGGGTGCCTGCAGCCACGGTTCGGGCGATGCCCCGGGCCAGGCGGCGGGCGGTAGGAAGGGGCAGCACCACATCCGCTTCCTCCACGAAGTAGGTTTCCAGGCGGTGTTCCAGGGCCTGGCGTTCGCCCGGGGAGAGGGGCACCGGCCGGAACTGCCAGGCCGTCAGCGAGTCGGCCAGGCCCGGCAAAGTGTCGGAGGCCCCGTAGTAATGGAGATCCCAGAGGATTTCCCGGGCCACGCGCCGGGCGATGCGCCGCCGGAGCGCCGGAGGCAAATCGGGGCGAAGGGAGAGCACCACCAGGGAATCGGCCAGGTTGTGCCGCAGGTAGTGTTCTACGGTGTCATAGGCCTGGAGGATCCGGTCGGTGGACACCTCGGAGAACCGGGCCTGGATCACGCCCTCGGCGTAGTCGGTGGTGCGGACCAGTTGGGGCAGCAGGTCCTGGCCTTCCAGCATGAAGAGGAGGTTCGCCACGCCCTCGGGCGTTTCCGGCACCGTGCGGCGGCCGTTCATGGTTTCGTTCATCTCGGCGATGAGGTCGGCCAGCGACTGGGGATTGTGCACGCCGGGCACGGTGCGCAGGAACTTTTCAAACCGGTAAATCTCCCGGAGCACGAAGGGATTTTTCAGGTCGGCGGTCACCAGGAACTGCACCGGCAGGTCGCCCCCGAAGTGGCGGCGCAGCACCGCGGAGGACTTCCGGATGTCGCTGTTTTCGGGGAAGTACTCGGTCATGTTCACCGAGGTGGTGATGCGGGTGAGGCCGTAGAGGGCGAAGGCCATCACCAGCGCGGCTGAAAGGAGCACGCCGCGGGGATGGCGCAGGATCCAGTGTTCCGCCGGTTCCAGGGTTCGGCGGAACCACCGGGCCCCGGCCTCCAGCGAGCGGAACCGGGCCGAGGGTTTGGGCAACAGGGCCATGAGGCCCGGGATCAGGCTGAGGGAAAGGAGCATGGCAAAGGCCACGCCCAGCGCCGTGAACAGGCCGAAGTGGTTGATGGGCACAAGATACGACCCCAGAAAGGAGAGGAACCCGGCCAGGGTGGTGAGGCCGGCGAGTAGAATAGGCACGCCCACCTCGTGGAACGCCTCCTGGAGGGCCGATTCTTTGGCACGGCCCTTGTTCACCTCCTCGCGGTACCGGGCGATGAAGTGGATGCCGTAGGCCGTGCCCACAGCGATCAGCACCACGGGCGTGACATTGGAAATCAGGGAAAGGGGCACCCCCAGCCAGCCCATGAGCCCCAGGGTCCACAGGGTGGCCACCAGGACCACCCCGAGCGGCAGGATCACGCCCCGGAGGGTGTGGAACCCTAGGAAGAGAACCCCCATGACCACCAGGGCCACGATGGGCAGGAGTTTGCGGAGATCGGAGAGCACCATGTCGGAAACCTCCAGCATCTGCAGGGGGATGCCGCCGTAGTAGAGCCGCAGAGGAAGGGCGGCCCGGCGCGCGAGGGCCTCGGTGGTGTCGCGGAGGGTGCGGGCTAGGGCCTGCTTGTCGGCGTCCTCCTGGAACCGGGCCATCACTAAGGTGATGCGGCCGTCGGCGGACACGAGTTTGCCCCGGTACAGGTCGTGGCTCAGCACATAGGCCCTGAGCCGGGCGATCTCGCGGCGGTCCGTGGGCAGGCGATGGGGGTCCAGCAGCTGGGTCACCTCCAGGCCCTCGTCGGTTTTGCGGATGTCCAGGATGTGGGTGAGGCTGGTAACGCTGGAAACCCCGGGCAGGGTGCGGTAGGTTTCGGTGAGGTCGCGCAGGAACCGGAGCCCCTGGGGCGTGAACAGGCTGTCGCTCTCCACGGCCACGAGGGCCATCTGGGTGCCGCCATAGTGCCGGCCGATGTAGTCAAACACCCGGACCACCGGGTCCTTTGGGTCCAGCCACTTGACGACATCGGATTCCACCCGAAGCCGGGGGATACCGGCGGCGAGGACCAGGGTCAGCGCGCCCACCGCCGCCAGCATTCCCCAGGCCCGTTTCAGAATCCACGATGCCAGGCGTTGCATGGTGCCTCCTCCGTCGGGTTCATACCAACCGACCAAAATCGTTTTTTAGTCGGTTCTGCGCAAAAAATTTTGGGTTCATGGCCGTTTTCGGATGCCCTTCAGCAGGATGCCGAGGAGCAGGTCCAGGGCCTCGTCCAGATCCAGTTCGCGGTCGTCCATGCGCAGGGCGGTGCCGGTGGCGAGGGGAACCTCCAGACCCTTCATGGCCTGCAGCAGCAGGAAGGCGTAGAGGCGGGGATCGGGGATGTCAAAGTCGCCGCGTTCCACGCCCTCGCGGAGCAGGTGTTCCAGCGTATCCAGTTCAAACCGGTCGAACTCCCGCCGTTCCCGTTCCACGAAGGGCAGGTGGCTGTAGAACTCCTCAGACATGGCCTTGTAGTAGAGGGCGAGGTCGCGCAGCGCCCGGAACCGGGTGCGGGCGTAGAGGGTGAGTTTTTCCTCCGGGGTACGGCCCTGGCGCAGGGCCTGTTGGAGTTTTTCCCGCAGGGCGTTGCCCTCCCGGTGGATGATCTCCCGCAGGATTTCCTCCTTGGAGCCGAAGTAGTGGTACACGGTGGCCTTGGCCATGCGCGCGGCCCGGGCGATGTCTTCCATGGTGGTCTTGCGGAACCCGAACCGGGCGATGAGTTCGCGTGCCACACCGAGGATCTCGTCCGCCCGTCCCATCCCTAAACCTTCCGACCGTTCCGGTCGAATTGTACAACCGGGAAAAGATGGGGTCAAGGGGTGGAAGTGGATGGGGAACGATTGTCAGGGTTCTTTGCGGGAGAGGTTCCCTGTGGTTATGAGGCTCTTTTCGGTGGTCCAGAGCCTGACGCCCCGGTGTGTGGATCAGGGCCACCACCGGCCCACATCCTGAACGGCCTGAAAAGTCTCCACGAGGGCCTGTTCACCGCCCAGCGCGTGGATCACCGGGGTAAGAGCCTTCAGGTCCATCAGGAGATGCTTTCGGGTACGGCGGGCCAGGAAGCGCAGGGTTTCGGCCCACAGGGGGTACAGATGTTCTGGTGCCATCTCGGCGAGATGTGGTGCAACTGCCGCAAGGACCCTGGCCCGATACTCCGCATTCCCAATTTTCCGTGCTTCCTCCAGCACCTTTTCGGGGAGGTGGGGAGCGATGGCAACGAGGGTCTGGGCCCGCCACCTCTCTTTCTCGATTTTCCGAGCCGCCTCCAGTGCCTGCACTGAGAGATGGGAGGCGAAGGCGGCGAGGTCCAGGGCCAGCGGCCAGGCAATCCCGATTTTCCCAGCCGCCTTCAGTGCCTCTATCCAAACCTCCTCCCTCAACGGCTCTGGGAGATGGGGAGCGATGGCGGCGAGGACCTTAGCCCGAGACTCATC
>WGAB01000145.1 GCA_015489295.1 Caldifarciminota bacterium | reverse complement strand
TCATTTTACCGGTGCAAGCACCCTGCCGCCGGTGAGAACATCTGTCGCGGCTAAAGCCGCTCCTACACCCTGCAGCCCTGCGGGCTGCACCCCCTCCCCTGAATCCCCGCCTGCCGGGGACGGGGACGATTTGGAGTCCGGATTCTACGCTAAGCCCCTGCCGTTCAATGACTTCCTCCCCCTGAGGGTGAGGATTGAGGTGGAGGTGCGCTGTAGGCGCCGCGTTAGCGGTGATTGCCCGATTTTGGACTGCGGTGCCGAGGCACCGCTTTGAAATCCCCGTTGAGTGGAATGGTGATTTTGGTCGGCTTCTGGACTCCAGCACGCAACAAAGCAGGATGCAGGCAAAGGGTCCGGAAGGTCTTGAATTCACCACGCGGGGAGCGGCGCTGAGCAGTGTTCCTGGGCGTTATAATACACCTGCGGCGAACTCGCTGGCCTATTGATGGACATTGCAAGATCAAAATGGTGGAGGGCTTATGATGCTCACGGGAGAACAGATCATCAGGTTGCTTCGGGAAAAGTATCCCTACCTTGCGGAGAAATACGGTGTCAAAAGGATTGGTATTTTCGGCTCCTATGCCAAGGGAGGGTTTGGTGAGGCCAGCGATGTGGACCTGATTGTAGAATTTGAGCGTCCGATCGGGTTCAAGTTCATTGAGATGGTGGAATATCTTGAGCACCTGTTGGGTCGCAAAGTGGATGTGCTCACCCCGGCAGGCTTACGGGGGATTCGGGTGGCCCGCGTTGCCCAGGACATTAGGGAGAGCATTGTCTATGTCTGAGCGGACGGATCGAGAGTTCCTGAGCGATATCCAGGAAGCCATCCGCCGGATCAAGGCGTATACAGCAGGGATGACATATCAAGCCTTCCTGGAAGACACAAAAACCCAGGATGCCGTCCTTCGCAATCTGGAGATTATCGGCGAAGCCACCAAAAACCTGTCTAAAGAGTTGCGAGAGAGGTATCCCCAGATTCCGTGGAAGGCCATGGCCGGGGTTCGTGATCGGCTGATCCACGAGTATTTCGGCGTGAACCTGGATATTGTGTGGCAGATTGTGTCTGCCGAATTGCCCGAGGTAGCTTCACAGGTGGCAAGCATCCTCCAAAAAGAGGGGGATGTCTGACCTCGACTGCATCGGACGCGCTGCCCCCGTCCACCCGTTTCGGATCCTGACATGAGAATCTTACGCTGGGTTCCTGTTTTCCAACAGCCTTTTCCCCAGAGGCCGTTTTCCTCGAACTCCTTGTGGTTCAACCACTTCCTTCCCATGAGAGGGGATTAAGGGGGTGCGCCGTAGGCGCCGCACCTACCGAGGGATTTCGCGGCTGAAGCCGCTCCTACAGGGGAACCCGAATCTTTGTAGGAGCCGCTTTCGCGGCGATCAAGGCATCAGGAGACCGGGGTGCCTTCCTTCACCGGCCGGTCCGGGCGGAGCAGCACCGGCGTGCCGTCCTCCACGGCCGCCAGCAGCATACCCTGCGACACGATGCCCCGGATCTTTCGGGGCTCCAGGTTGGCCAGCACCACGATCTGCCGACCCACCAGCTCCTCGGGGGCATAGACCATCTTGATGCCCGCCACCAGGGTCCGCAGATCGCCCTCGCCCAGGTCCACCTGCAGCTTCAACAGTCGGTCGGCCCCGGGCACGGGCTCGGCCGCCCGGATCGTGCCCACCCGGATGTCCAGGCGCTTGAATTCCTCAAACTTCACGGTTTCCATGGGTTTCTCCTCGGTTTTTTCGGGCTCCTGGGAGGCCGAAATTCCGGCCTGCTGAGCCCGGCTCCGGATCTCCAGGATGAGTTCCTCGGTTTCCCGGTCCTGGATCTTGCGGAAGGGGGGCCGCACGCCCTCGATCTGCAGGCCCTCCGGCAGGGTGGGGTCCAAGCCGTCCTGCCAGCCCGGCCGGTCCAGCCCCAGGTGTTGCCAGATCTGCTCCGAGGATTCCGGCGTAAAGGGCGCCATCAGGATGGACAGCGCCTTGACATACCACAGGCAGTGGGCCAGGGTCCGCTGTGTCGCCGCCGGAGCGGTTTTCCGGGTGCGCCACGGCTCGCCCCGGTCAAAGTAGGCGTTGGCCACATCCGAAAG
>WGAB01000144.1 GCA_015489295.1 Caldifarciminota bacterium | reverse complement strand
AGGAGGAACTGCAGAAGTTCGTAGCCGAGGCCGTGGAGGAAAACCCCGAGCTTGTGGCCAAGTTCCGCAAGGGCAAGGAGGGGGTCATCGGCCCCCTGATCGGCGCCGTGATGAAGAAAACCCGGGGCAAGGCCGACCCCAAACGGGTGCGGGAACTCCTGTTGAAGGCCTTGCGGGGCGGCTCCGGCGCATAACCCCCGGGTGCCACCGGGCGTAAAATAAAACTGTTTGGAACGGAAACAAGGAGGTTGCAATGCCCCATCCGGATCGGGAACGCTATCCTGGTCATCCCCTGAAGTCCTCCGACTTTAAAGAGGGCAAGGTGCTCTACGAAGAGTGGAAGGTGAAGGCCGAGTATGCCTGGGATACCGGCGTGGCCATCGGCACCTTCCTGAAGGGCTTGAAGGAGGGCAAACTCCTGGGCCGCCGCTGCAACAAGTGCGGCCGCGTGATGATCCCGCCCCGCATGTTCTGCGAACTCTGTTTCCGCCCCACCGACGAATGGGTGGAACTCCAGGATACCGGCACGGTGGTGACCTTTTCCGTGTCTATGGTGGACAAGGATGTGCGGCCCCTGGAAAAGCCCGAGGTGCCGGCCGTGATCGCCATTGACGGCGCCTCCGAGAACATGGGCATCCTGCACAAACTCGGCGAGGTGGGCGACACCCTGGACGAGGTGCTCCAGCGGGTCAAGGTGGGGCTCCGCGTGAAGGCCGTGTGGAAGCCCGCCGAGGAACGCGAGGGCGCCATCACCGACATCCTGTACTTCAAACCCCTGGAGGAGGCGTAGCCATGCACGAAAAGCCCCATCGTTTCGTGGACCTTCGGGCCTGGTTCGGCAAGAAGAGTGAGCATTACCGCTACACCCAGGGCGTGGCGGGCGAGCGCTTTTTCCGCGAGATCAAGGAAAACGGCAAACTCCTGGGCACCCGCTGCCCCAAGTGCGGCCGCGTGTTCCTGCCGCCCCGGCTGTACTGCGAGGATTGCATGGAATACACCTCCGAATGGGTGCCCATTGAGGGCCCCGGCCATGTGGAAACCTATACGGTGCTCTACCGCGACCTGGACGACAAGCCCCTGGAAACCCCGCGGGTGCTCGCCTTCATCACCTGGCCCGGCATTGAGGGCGGCCTGATCCACGATCTGGGCGAGGTGGAGCCCGACGAGGTGTACGTGGGCATGCCCGTGGAGCCCGTGTTCAAACCCCAGGAGGAACGGGAAGGCAAGATCACGGATATCCGGTACTTCAAGCCCGCGGGCGACTGAGCCCCGGGAACGAACCCCACCCTGAAAAACCCAAACCAAGGAGCCGTACAGCATGAAAACGCTGATTGAACCGCATGGCGGAACCCTGATTCAGCGCCGTTTGACCGGAACAGCCCGGGAAGAGGCCCTGGAACACGCCCGGAGCCTCCGCTGGCTCTATCCCGGCGACGACGCCCTGATGGACGCCGAAAAGATCGCCGTCGGGGCCTTCAGCCCCCTGGAGGGCTTCATGGGCCAGGCCGATCTGGAAGAGGTGCTGAAGTCCATGCACCTGGCCTCGGGCGTCGCCTGGACCCTGCCCATCCTGCTGTTGGTGGATGAGGAGACCGCCGCCGATCTCCGCGAGGGCGAAACCGTGGTGCTGGCCCAGCGGGACGATTACCCGGTGGCCCTGATGGAAATCCAGGAAAAGTACCGCATCGATCCCCAGAAGGTGGCCCAGGGCACCTTCGGCACCACCGACGAGAACCATCCCGGCGTTGCCAAACTCTACGCCGCCGGCACCTGGGCCCTGGCCGGCCCGGTCATGCTCCTGAACCTGGTGGACCACCCCTGGCGCCACTTGGAACTCCTGCCCATTGAAACCCGTGCCGAGTTCCAGAAGCGCGGCTGGCACCGGGTGGTGGCGTTCCAAACCCGGAACGCACCGCACCGGGCCCACGAGTACCTGCAGCGGGTGGGCCTGGAGGTGGCCGACGGCCTGCTGGTGCACCCCATTCTGGGCAGCAAGAAGAAGGGCGATTACGACAACGAAACCATCTTGCGGGCGTACCACGCCCTGATCAACAACTACTTCCCCAAAGACCGCGTGTTCATCGCGGGGCTTGCCATCCAGATGCGGTACGCCGGGCCCCGCGAGGCCGTGTTCCACGCCATCGTACGCAAGAACTACGGGGCCAGCATGTTCATGGTGGGCCGCGACCACGCTGGCGTGGGCAACTACTACGATCCTTTTGCAGCCCAGCGGATCTTTGAGGAGTTTGAGGACCACGAAATCGGGGTGGAAATCATCCGCTTCGGCAATGTCTTTTACTGCCACGCCTGTGGCTCCATGGCCTCGGACAAGACCTGCGGCCACGGGCCCGAGCACCGGGTGGCGATCTCCATGACCCGGGTGCGCGAAATGCTGAAGCGCGGCGAATCCCCGCCGCCCGAAATGGTGCGCCCCGAGGTGGCCGAAGTGCTCAAGGCCTTTTACCGGGCCCAGGAGTAGTGCCGGGCGCATGTTTTACCGGTGGGTTCAGCGGAACGCCGGCCGGCCTGCGGAGGAACCGCCGGAGGGGATGGACCCGCTGATCTGGCGCGTGCTCCAGAACCGTGGGGTGCCGGCCGGAGGCGTGGAGGCCTTCCTCAACCCCTCGGTAGAGCAACTGCACGACCCCTCCCTTTTGCGGAACGCCGACCTCGCCGCCCAGCGCATCGCCCGGGCCCTACGCGACCGGGAAACCCTGCTGATCCACGGCGACTACGATGTGGACGGCGTGTCGGCCCTGGCCCTTTTGTACCGCAACCTCAAGGCCCTGGGCGCCCACCAGGTGATCCCCTATATCCCCGACCGGTTTGATGAGGGCTACGGCGTGTCGCGACAGGGCATCGACCGGGCGCTGGAGGCCGGTGCCCGCCTGGTCATCACCGTGGACTGCGGCATCAAGGCCCACGAGGAGGTGGCCTACGCCCTGGAACACGGCCTGGAGGTCATCGTGACCGACCACCACGAGCCCGGCGAGCCTCTGCCCTTTCCCACCCTGGTGCTGAACCCCAAACTCGGCGAATACCCCTTTGCCGAACTGGCCGGGGTTGGCGTGGTGTTCAAACTGCTTCAGGCGCTGTACCGCCACCTGGGGCAGCCGGAGACCCGGCTGCTGTGGGACCTGGACCTTGTGGCCCTGGGCACCATCGCCGACCAGGTGCCCCTGGTGGACGAGAACCGGGTGCTCGCCGCCCTGGGGCTCAAGGTGCTGGCACG
>WGAB01000143.1 GCA_015489295.1 Caldifarciminota bacterium | reverse complement strand
GCCCGCACCTCGGCCTCACCCAGCACCTCCTCCTGGATCTCGGGCTTCAACAGGCTCTTAAGCAGGAGTTCCACATCCTCCAGGAGGTCGTAGATGAGGCGGTAACTCTTGATGGTGACCCCCTCGCGCTTGGCCGCCTCGCGGGCCTTGCTGTCAATGTTCACATTGAAGGCCAGGATCAGGGCGTTGGAGGCGGCGGCCAGCATCACATCGCTTTCCGTGACATTGCCGATGCCCGAGTGCACGAGGGTCACCTTGATGTTTTCCACCATCATGCGGCCCAGGGCGTCGCCCACGGCCTCCACCGAGCCCTGGCAATCGGCCTTGACGATCACCGGCAGTTCGGTCATCTCGCCCTTCTGGAGCATCTCCTGGAGCCGGCGGGTAAGGCTGGCCTGCTCGCCCCGGGCGATCTGTTCCTTGATGAGGGCGGCCTTTTCCTCGGCAATCTCCCGGGCCACCCGTTCGGATTCCACCACCTGCAGGATGTCACCGGCCTTGGGCAGAGCGTCAAACCCCTGCACCAGGCCGGGGTCCGAGGGTTTCAGCTCCTTCAGGCGCCGGTTGTATTCGTCGTAGATGGCCCGCACCTTACCCCAGGCCGTGCCGGCCACGAAGGCGTCGCCGACTTTGAGGGTACCCCGTTGCACGATCACCGAGGCCACCGGTCCCCGGCCCTTTTCCAGCTTGCTTTCCAGCACCACGGCCCGGGCCGGGCCCTCGGAGGTGCTCCGCAGTTCCAGTTCCTCGGCCTTCAGCAGGATGGCCTCCAGGAGGTCGGGCACCCCCTGGCCGGTTTTGGCCGACACCTCCACAAAGATGGTGTCGCCGCCCCACTCCTCGGGGATGAGGCCGTGCTCCGAGAGTTCGCGTTTCACCCGTTCCGGATCGGCCTCGGGCAGGTCAATCTTGTTGATGGCCACGATGATGGGCACCCCGGCCGCCTTGGCGTGGTTGATGGCCTCCACGGTTTGGGGCTTGACCCCCTCGTTGGCGGCTACCACCAGCACCACGATGTCGGTCACCTGGGCGCCGCGGGCCCGCAGGGCCGTAAAGGCCTCATGGCCGGGCGTGTCAATGAAGGTGATCTGGTGGCCCTCGTAGATCACCCGCGAGGCCCCGATGTGCTGGGTGATGGCCCCAAACTCGCGGGCCGCCACATTGGTGCGGCGGATGTAGTCCAGCAGGGTGGTTTTGCCGTGGTCCACATGGCCCATGACGGTGACCACCGGCGGCCGCGGCTCGGTCAACTCCTCGGCTTCCTCGGGGGCCAGCTCCTCTTCGGGCATCTCCCGCACCACCTCAAAGCCGAAGCTGTCGGCGATGAGTTCCAGGGTATCCAGGTCCAGCACCTGGTTGATGGTGGCCATGATGCCCATCTCAAAGGCGCGTTTCACCACATCAATGGGCTCTACGCCCATCATCTGGGCGAGTTCGGCCACGGAAATCGGGGCCGGAATGTACAGGGTGCGGGTGGTGGCCGTGGGTTCCACCGGCCGCTCGGTGCGAGTAGGCCGGCGGTCCCGCCGCTGGGGCGGCCGCTTGGGCTTGCGTTCCGAAGGCTTCTGCAGGGTCCGCCGGATCCGGTCCTGCACCTTTTCCGAAGTGGGGCGCTGGAGCGGCCGCCGTTGTCCGGGTCGCCGCTGGCCCCAGATCTCCTTTTTCCGTTCCAGCCGCTGCCTGGACCGCTTTTTCTGCTCTTCCAGTACCTTCTCCACGGCCTTGGCCATTTCCTCGGTGACGGTGGACGAACTCCCCCGCACCTGGTACCCCAGCTCCCGAAGGAGGTCCAGGATGGCCTTCGTGGAGAGTTTGTGCTTCTTTGCCAGGTCCTGTACCCGCAAGTTCTCTTGCCTCACGCGCTCCCCCTCTTCTTCTCCAGGCCCTCTTCGATCTGGTGCAGAATCCGCAGCACCGTCTTCTCGTCCAGATCGGTGGTTTCAATGAGGTCCGCCAAAAGCGGCACCTCGGTGAACTGGAACCAGCCGGCCCGGCGCAGCTTTTCCTTGACCTCTTCGGGCAGGTCCAGTTCCATCACGGTAAGCACATCCGCCGGCGGCTCGTATTCGCTCGCGGGTATCACCTGGATATCCTTGCCCACGATGCGGGAGGCCAGGATCACATTGAGCCCCTCCTTGCCCTTGGTTTCGGCGATCTCCTCGTCGCGCACCACGGCGTAGATGGTGTCGTCCTTTTCAAAGATCATGAGGGGCACGGCCGGCGACAGGGCCGAGGCCGCCAGCCGGATGGTATCCGGGTACCAGCGGATGATGTCGATCTTTTCGTTGCCGAGTTCCCGTACCACCGGGTTGATCCGCTGGCCCCGGGGTCCGATGCAGGCCCCCACGGGGTCCACGCGGGGATCCTTGCTGCGCACGGCCACCTTGGCGCGTTTGCCCGGGATCCGGGCCACGGCGCGGATCTCTACGGTGCCGTCGGCCACCTCGGGGATCTCGTGTTCCATGAGACGGCGCAGGAAGTCGGGATGGGTGCGCGAAAGGAACACCAGGGGCTTGCGCCGGGTTTCCTTGTCCACCCGCAGGATCAGGGCATAGACATCGCGGTTCGTGCGGTACCGTTCGCCCGGGATCTGCTCCTCAGGCGGAATCAGGCCCTCGGCCCCTCCGCCCACGTTGAGGTACACCCCGGTTTTGTCCACGCGCCACACCCGGGCCTTGATGAGTTCGCCGATGCGGTTCTGGAAGTCCTTGTAGATACGGAGTTTTTCCGCCTCCCGGATGCGCTGGGTGAAGTTGTTGCGAATCCGCGACACGATGCCCCGCCCCAGCTGGTCAAAGGGCAGCTGGGTCATGATGGTTTCGCCGGGTTCAATGTCCGGAAACTGCTGCCGGGCCTCCTCCAGGGAGATCTCCCGGTCCGGGTCCTTCACCTTTTCCACCACCACCT
>WGAB01000142.1 GCA_015489295.1 Caldifarciminota bacterium | reverse complement strand
GTCCGGCGGGAGGTCTTTGACCCGGCGGTGCAGCCCAGGGTTCAGGTGGACCTCCGCGACCGGGTGGTGTTCCCGGACGAGGAGCACTTTGAGGTGCTCTCCACCCTGACCTTTGTGGCCCGGATTCGCCGAAGAGTATGGGTGCGGGTGCGCCTTCGGTTTCGGGCCCGGTACACGCTTCCGTCGCGCCAGGCGCCGGAGGCGTTTTTCCAGATATTCCGGGAAACCAGTGCCCGGCTCCATGTCTGGCCCTACTTTCGGGAGGCCCTGAGCAACACCCTGGTGCGCATGGGCCTGCCGCCCTTCCCGTTGCCCCTGTACATTCCGCAGGAAACAGGCGAGCAAACCTGAAGCCGGCCGGTGCCGTTTGGCTTCCAGGGGGTTCGGCCTTACCCTAATCCCCGATGGTAGGCCTCTGGACCCTGTTGATCCTGATCACGGCGGCCTCCTCGCCCGATCGCCAGGTGGCCGAACGCCTGGCCCGCGGCGAACCCGTGCATACCCCGGCCCCGTTCCGCTTGGAAGACCGCGCCATCGGCATCTCCGATGTAGGGGAGGTGCAGAATGTGGTGTCCAACTGGGGCCTGATTTCCAATGTGCACTTTTACACGCCGGCCCTGCACTGGCCCCGGTCGGCCCCGTTCCAGCACCAGTACGCCTACGGCCTCATCCTGTTCGCCGGCACCCGGGACAACCTGGCCACCATCCACAACCGGTTCCTGCACGAGGTCTCGGATTGGGAACCCGTGGAAGGCGCCCTGGGCCGGCTCCACTCCGGCGATGTGGTCAACCCCGACGGCTGGCCCCTGATGGCCACCTCCACCGATACCCTCACCTGGCCCAAAGACGACCAGGGGCGCCGCTTCTGGCCCGGCCCGTTCCGCCGGGACCCCGTGACCGGCCAGGAGGTGCCCGGCGAGTTCACCTCGGACCAGGACCTTTACTGTGTATACGACGACCGCCTGAACCCCGTGGAACCCCTGGGCCTGGAGGTCCACCAGATTGTGCACGCCTACGGCCGGTTTTACGCCGAGGACTTCCTCATCTTCCGGTTCCGGCTGGTCAACACCGGTCCCGAGCCCCTGGATAGCCTGTATGTGGGCCTCACCGCCGCCTTTCGGGTGGACTTTGACTTTCAGGACCTCGTGAGCCTTCAAGACCTCACGGATTCCGTCGGCACCCCCAACCTGGTGATGGTCACCGATGCCAACGGCGTGCCGGACCCGCCCTGGACCTCGGTGGGCCCGATCGGCCTTGCGGTGCTGGCCACGCCGCTGGGCACCGGCATCACCGATTTCCACTACTACGACAAGGAGTTTGACCCGGCCAACGACCTGGAACTCTGGCCGGTGGTGGCCGGCATTCCTGACGACCCCGATCTGCCGGACCCCTCCCGCTATTTCCACGGCCCCGACCCTCATCTGGACCAGACGCCGCCCGATCAGCCCGGCGCCTACGACTTCCTGGTGGCCAGCGGCCCCTTTTCTCTGGCACCGGCCGAAACCACCGAGTTCGCCGTGGCCGTGGTGTTCGGCAACGACCCCGACGATCTCCTGGCCAACGCCCGCACGGCCTGGCGCATGAAGGACAAGTTCTATCAGGGGCCCTCCGCGCCCCCGCCGCCCCGGGTGCAGGCCTACTTCGGCGACGGCTTCGTGCGGCTCTACTGGTCGCCGGACCCCTCCGAAATTACGCCCGATCCCTTCACCGGCGAACTGGACTTTGAAGGCTACAAGGTCTATCGCTCCGAGGACGGCGGCCTCACCTGGGGCAACCCGGTGTACGATCCCTACGGCAACCTCGTGGGGTATCAGCCGATTGCCGTGTTTGACCTGGTGGACGGCATCCAGGGCATCGACCCGGCCAATCCGTACCAGACCCTCGGCGAGGACAACGGCGTGGCCCATACCTTCGTGGATTCCTCGGTGATCAACGGCCGGCGCTATGTGTACTCGGTGACGGCCTTTGACCGCGGCAACCAGAACCCGGATTCCCTGATGCCCTCCCTGGAGAGCCCCCGGGGCCGCATCGGCTCACCCAATGTGGTGGAAGGGGTGCCCGGGCCGCCGCCCGCCGGCTGGTCCTTCGCTCTGGGGCTGGTGGATACCCTGCAGCCGGTGAACGGCTTTACCGATGCTCTCGTGGCCCTGGAAATCCTGGACCCCGAAGCCCTCACCGGCGACACCTACGAACTCACCCTGGATACCCTGCAGGGCACCCTGGTGTTCCATCTCTGGAACCGGAACACCGGCGACACCCTGTTTGTCGCCCGACCCGTGCCCGACACCTCGGCGCCGCTGGACCTCTTGCCGCCCACCGACGGGTTCCGGCTCTGGATCCGCAACACCCCCGAAGGCGTGGCCTTCGCCGATTGGGACTCCT
>WGAB01000141.1 GCA_015489295.1 Caldifarciminota bacterium | reverse complement strand
TTGGGTCGCCCGGGTGGTGCCCACGGTGTCGCCAGAGAGCTCATGGCTCATGGCAAAGGTATTATAGGTCGTGTTGCTGTAGGCCACGCCGGTGTTGTAGCCCGCGATCGGGTTGTAGAGTACAGGAGCAGCAATACCTCCGAAGGGGGGCACGGAATACACGGCCAGCCGGTCGATCCAGTTGTTTGGACCTCCGTAGTACCAGGTGTCCTGCTCGGTGATTTCCGGAATGTACCGGTTGGTAAGGCCCATGATGGTGTCCAGGTCACTGGTACCGTCGGCGGTGCTGGCAGGATCGATGCCAAAGAGGGAGTCCAGCAGGGTACGGGAATCGTCAAACCCCCAGCAGTCACCGCCCTCCACATAGGCCCGGCCTCCGTTCATCAGGTAAGATTGCAGTTCCTGAACCTCGGTGCGGCTCAAGGAGTAGTTGTTGCTGTAGATCCCCAAGGTAATCCACACGGTGGTGAAGCTATCCATGTTGGCAGCGGTAAGGGCGGTGGGATCGGTGGTGTAGTAACCGGCATAGCCGAGGCCCTGAAGTACGGTATGGATAAAGTGGCCGGAGGAGGGCTCCGGATCCAGGTCGATCACCAGATAGTCGGTCCCCAGTTGGCTGACATCAAAGGGTTGCTCCAGGGTGTCGTTGGCAGGTACCTGGTCGGCCGAATACACCGTGTATGCCCGAGCGGTATAGGCGCCAGCCGTGGAGGCCGTCCAGTTGTCAAAGATCACCTGGGTCTGGTCCCCTGGCGGCAGGGAGAGCACACTGCGGGTGCTGGAGTACACCATGGAATCGGCAGCATCCAGGATTTCAAAGGTCACACTGAAGGAGGCCGCATTGGTCCCCATGTTGACCACGGTGGCGGTAGGGGTGATGGTGGAGCCCAAGTTTACGGCACCCGAAGGCACATCAATGGAGGAAACCCCAACATCGTCGTTGATGGACAGACGATAGAACAGGATCACATCGCCGTCGCCCACGCTTTTGGTGTTGTACGAATACTGCAGGCCATCGGTGCCGTTGTCGTTCTCAATGCCAATGGTGGCGCCGGCAGCAGAGTCGTAGGAGCTGGAGTATCCCACCACGGAGTTGTACAGGAAGGCCATGGAGTCGCCGGCTTCATACAGCTGAATCTCAAAGGTGTAGGCGCCGGTGTTGTAGTAGTGGGGAATGCTATCCCACTCGATCACGAATACCCTCTGGCCGCCGACGGTGTAAGTGGCCGTGTCGATGTGGCCGCCGGAAGGGGGACGAAGGTCATCCCAGAACACATAGAGGGCGTTGTTCGGAGCAGAGGTGGAGGGGATGGAACTGTTGGAATAGTTGGTATAGCCGTTGCCGAAGGAGGCAAAGCCGTTGGAGCCCACGAAGATGCTGTTATAAGCGACCCCATAGAAAACGAAGGAGAAGGGCAGGGGGATTTCCAGATAGTCGTCATCGCCCAGGGAACCGATGCTGTCCGTAGCAGGCGGGTCGAGATAGGCTGGTGGAGTCCAGCCGGGCTCGTTGGAGTCGATCCAGCCGTAGCCGTAAGCATCCGGGCCACCGGTGGAAAGGATCGTGCTGTGGCCTTCGGGTTCAGGCATGCCCTTCATGGGTTGGGGCGCCTGTTTCGGGCGTTTGACCTTCGGGACATGGAGGGGGGCCGGTTGCGGAGACACCGGCATCCAGCTCTGGGGTTCCGCGGTCAGGCCCTCAGGTGCACGATGTACCGGGCCTGTCGCAGTGCCTGCCCAGGCTAAACCCACCAGGGCCAGTGTCACCACGACGCCGGTCCACTGTACCTTTCGCATAGAGTACCTCCTTTCAGGTGTTCTTGTGGCTTGTAGATCTGTGAGGGGGAGCAGCTCCGGTTTGGAACTACTCCCCCTCCTGTGGGTTTCCCTTCGATCCCTTCAGTGGCGGTAACTCACATTACGGGCAGTTCGGAGCCGGCCCGTTCAGGAACAGGTAGTTGGCCAGGTACGCAATATCGGCCTTGTCAAAGGTGCCGCTGCCATCCACATCGGCACACGCTGGATACTGCGGTGCCGGGCCGCCCTGGAAGAAGTAGGCGGTCATGTACACGAGGTCCATGGGATCCACGGTACCGTCGTTGTTCAGGTCGCCGCAGGTGCAGGGCGGTCCAAAGAAGGCCCAGATGAACCAGTCGCCCGTGTTGTCGGGTTCCCAGGTGTCGCTGCTCACGAAGTAGTTGAAGGCGGAATACCCCATGTACCAGTTGCTCCCGGCGATGGGCGGATTGGAGTCCTTGCCCAGCCGCAGATAAGAGCCGTCGGGATCGGTGTGGTACTGGTAGGCCACCACCACACCGCCGGAGTTCAGGGTGATGTCCACGGGGATGCTCACAAGGCCACCGGTCTGGCCGGAAGGGAACACGATGGAAAGGGTGTCCACATAGAGCAAGGTGCCGGGGGCTCCGTCGGTGCCATCGTCGGCATACACATAGATGGGGGCATCGGAAATCGTGTCGCCTGCAGCATTGCCGTCCAGGGAGAAGTAGAAGGCAATGCTGGAGAGTTTGGCGGGATACGCATCCGGTACGAACCGCATGGCCCACATGTTGCCGTCAGTCCAGGAGAAAATGGCGTCCACCGAGTAGTCGGTGTACATGAACCAGGTGCCCACATCCGGGTCGTAGGCGTACTGTTCCAGGTCGGCCACATCGTTGTTGGGATCGCCGTCGTTGCCCAGGGGCAGGGACACATCGGCAAAGGCGGTATACGGCGTGAAGTCGGAGGCCGTCGGCGGGGTCCAGGTGGCGGTGGCGGTCACCGTGTCGGTGGCACCCGGGGCAATGGGCCCGGCCGAGGCCGAGCTGGAGAAGAGGGTATCGCCCAGGGTGTCGGTCACGAAGAAATCCACCACATAGGAGTTCACCGTGGTATTGCCGTTGTTGGTGATCACGGCGTGGAAAGTGACGGGCACCGTGCCGCCATTCGCCAGGAAGTATTTTCCGGAGGTGGTGTAAAGGCCGACCGCGGCCAGATCGGTGATGGTCCCGGCGTACTCACCGCCGGCCTGGAGGTTCAGATCGCCGTCGGTCACCTCGTAAAAGTTTGTCCAGTCATCGGTGACAAAGGAGCGGTACGCGTCGCCCGTACCGTCAAAGGTCAGGGTTCGGACCCCGAAGCTCGGCCCTTGAGGGCCTACGAAGATGTAGAAGTCCTCCCCGGCGCTGAAGTTCAGGGGTTCGGTAAGATCCACTTGGTAGAAGTAGAACCCGGCATTGAGGAAGAAATAGCCACCGTAGACAATGGAGTCGGCGGCATCGGGCTGTTCTGGGGAATCACCGTCGTCCAGCATGACATAGAAGAACAGGCTGTCGCCGTCGACCCCGCTCACATTGTACACGGGCAGATAAAAGGCCCGGAGTTCAAAGTCGGAGAGCGGTGTAAATCGCACGCCGCCGTACATGCCGGGCCAGTCGTAGCCCCAGTTGGGTGAGCCATCGTCGTAGGCGATAGTGTCGGGTTGAGGCGATCTCACACCCGGGAGGGCCCGGGGAGCCTTGTTACCCAAAAACACCTGGGTTCCCTTCCCCAGGGGGGCTTTCAGGGGCAGGGCCTGCACCTTCACGGTTTCGGCGGCCCCTGCGACCCCCAGGGCGAGAACCAGGATCATCCAGCGTTTCATCATACTGTTCTCCATAGGTTAAAAAGCGGGAGGGTGCTTTCCCAGCACCCTCCCGCAATGGTTACCTGCGATTTGCCCGACTATACCAGAGCACCGGTGCTCACTTCAGGAGGAGCATCTTCTTGAGGCTCTGGTACTCGCCGGCCTGGAACTTATAGAAGTACGCACCGGCAGCCACGGGCTGGCCCGCGTCGTTGCGGCCGTCCCAGGTGACCGTGTAGGTGCCGGCTTCCTTGTGGCCCGACACCAGGGTACGCACCTTCTGGCCAGCGGCGTTGTAGATCACCAGCGACACATCGGCGGCCTTCGGCAGCCCGAAGGCGATGGTGGTCCGACCCCGGAACGGGTTCGGCGCGTTTTGGTTCAGGAAGAACACCCGCGGAATCTGGTTGCCCTCTTCCACGCCGGTCACGCCCGGAGGCCCAAGGGTCCACTCCGACAGGTGGGTGGTGTTCACGCCGGTCACCTGGTTGTTCACGGCATCCGGCGTACCACCCATGTCCACCCACTGCGGCACCCCGTGATCGAGGTACCAGGCGTGGAACTGGGTCTCATCCAGACCTGCGGGCACATCGGTGTCGAGGTAGTAGAAGTCGAGATCGTAGCTATCGGCGGTGCCGGTGAAGTCCAGGTACCAGTACTTGTTGATGGAGTTGATGGTGTTCGGGTAGGCGTTGTTGAAAACGGCCACGGTGAGGTCGCCGGCGGCGGTAATGTTGTGGATCACGATGTGCACCGAAGGGCCCCGGGTACCGGGTTCCATGAACCAGATCTCGTGCTGGGAACCGGTGGGGATGTTCAGATGGGCCGTATCGCCGTAGCTCGCCACATGCAGGGTATCCACGGGCGGCCCAGCCGACTGGACCGTGAAGGTGACGGGGTTGAAAGGTGTAACCACACTTTGGTTTTGCTCGTTCGTATAGTACATGTACCGACCGGGATGATCCAGGGCAATGCACTTGTCCAGGGTGACTTCGCCAGTAAAGTTGGGATCCACAGCTATCTTGGCCCAGCCAATCAGATAGGTCCCAGGGGGTTCTACACCGAAGAAATACACGCCCCCCCAGAACATTTCCGCAGTATCGTCATCCCATCCGTGGAGAGTCCCGTAGAACGTCCAGTTCGTGAAGGGTTCATAGAGGCCCATGGAATCGGCATCGTCAACCACCCACATCGGGCTCGGGATAGGACTGGTAAAACCAAGGGGAACAGAGACAGATTTAAAGTTCTGGGTTACCGTGATCCAGGCATAGATATAGAAAGTGTCACCCGCAGTCACCGTAGCATTGGAGACAGGGGTTGGATCACCCGGATCCAGAGTGACATAGTACAGATCCTGCGCCGCCAGTGTTCCAAAGAACACCAACGCCGCTGCTACCGCAAAGAGTTTCTTCATAGCTAACCCTCCTTACTTTTGAAGGTTTTTGTGAATTTTCTTGACCTTTAGATTCCGGGCTTTGGGAGCAGGGCTGACCTTCTTGCCCTTCACAGGGCAGCAGTTCGGTGCCGGCCCACCAAAGAGATAGCTGGCAATATAGGCTGCATCGGAGAAGTCAACGAAAGTATCTGCATTCACATCCGCTCCTTTTGCAGACAAAGGCGCAGGCCCGCCGAAGAGGTAACTCGCAATGTAAGCTGCATCGGAGAAGTCAACGTTCCCGTCACCATTCACATCCCCGCACTGGAGGAAGTGAATGTTGAAGCTGGTGAAGGCGGGGGTGGTGCTGGAAGTGCCAGCGGTGTTGATGAAGGCAAGGTCCGAAGCAGGCGACCAGGTCATGGCCACCACTGCATCGGTGAGGTCCTCAATGTTGGTGGTATTGCCGGTGATCTCCAGGGTACCGAGTTTGTAGGTGCCGGAGGCAATAGTGTTTTTGCCCTGGATCAACGCGAGCACCGCCTGGTTGGCCGACGCATCGTAGTTGCTGTACAGGAAGTACAGCGTGTCCTGCGTCTGGTCGTTCCAGGTGCTCTGGTCACCCTGGGCATTGGTGATCAGAAAGTCGGTCGTGTCGGAACCTACCGGTACCACAACACCCCCCAGGTCGGAGGTGGTGTTGAAGTACACGTCCACCTGCACGACCTCGCAGGATACGAGATACAGGTCGTGCAGGGTGTCACTGGCCCCAGCCTTGGTGAACCATACACCATCCTGGGCCAGCAGAGGCACGACGGCGACCAGCGCAAATAGGCTGGCGACCCACTTCTTCATAGCAACCTCCTTGGGTTGTTTGGATCTACCTCTGGACAGGTGCACAGAGACATCCCCTGAAGGGAACCGAAGGGAAACCCGCAAAACAGGTCTTGCTTCCAAAAGACCCCAACCGGAACGACACTTCCCATAATCACCCCTTTTGTTGTTTACCCCTTCCCCTGGGGCCATAGTCTCCAGTTACAGGCGCTTGCTATTATATACGCCCCGGACCTGAGGGTGTCAACCCGGGTCGACCATCAGCTGGAATTGACCGTCCGGGGCGGCGGTTCCGGCACATTGGGCCGTCGCGACACCCCGGTGGGCTTGGGGGCCACCCGGGCTGCCTTCCGCCGCCGGCCCAACACCCGGTACTGGAATACCTTCTTCTTTAACAGCTGGATGGCAAAGGCCGGATCTACACCCTTGGGGCAAGCCTCGGTGCAGGCCCCGGCGTAGTGGCACCGCCATACGCCGTGGGCATCGTCCACCAGGTCGCAGCGTTCGGCATAGGCGGTGTCCCGGGTGTCGGCCACATAGCGGTACGCCTGGGCCAGGGCCTGGGGCCCCAGGAACAGGGGGTCGCTCGCCACCGTGGGACAGGCGGCCAGGCAAATGCCACACTTGATGCAGTAGGTGAACTGGATAAACTCGTCCAGCTCTTCCGGGCTCTGTTCAAACTCGCCTGTGGGGTTCTCCAGCTCGTCCTCCTCGCCCGGTCGCAATACATAGGGCCGGACGGCTTCATGCTTCTCAAAGAGCTGGTCCAGAGCCGGTACCAGGTCCTTGACCACCGGGTAGTTTTTGAGCGGTTCCACGATCACCACGGGGGTCTGGAGGTCCAGGATCTGGGTCTGGCAGGCCAGACGAGGTTTGCCGTTGATCATCATGGCGCAGGAACCGCACACCCCCATGCGGCAGGAAGCACGGTACGACAGGGAGCCGTCCAGGTTTTCCTTGATCCACAGGAGCCCGTCCAGAACGGTCATCCCCCGCTTGGTGGGAACCTCGTAGTCCTTGTACGCAGGGGGTTCGCCCGTGCCGTTGTAGCGAAACACGCGGAAAGTGGTGGTCTGCACCACCCGATCCATGTCCACATCCACCAGGGGTTTCGGGGTTCCGCCGGTCATCCTACCGCTCCTATTTTCATGGCCGCGAACAGGGCCCAGGTTCCGTACACAAAGAGCCCCACGCCCAGTACCGTCAGGATCGCGGTCACCGTACGGTGATGCCGGGCCAGGGCCTCGATTTCCAGCAGGATGGTACGCAGGCCGTAAAAGCCGTGGTACAGGGCAAAGACCAGAAACAGCAGGTAGAACACCGCATAGGCCGGGCTCACGGACCGGGCCGCCACGTTCTGGAACGAGATGTTGGCTTCGTAGTTGCCCAGGAGATGGATAAAGACGATGTGGTACCCGAGCAGCAGGAACAACACCAGCCCGGCGACCAAGAACAAGAACCAGAACCGGGATTCCTTCATGGTGTCACCTCCTCAGGGGGTCAGGAACCCCCAGGCACTGAACACGAGAAACAGGAAGGCCAGGATCATCATGCCGATGAGGAGCGGCCGCTGGTGGTGCAGTGAGGTCACATAGGGGTACACGGGACGCCGGGGCCGGCCCAGCGACCAACCGAACCATTCAATAAAGATGAGCCGCAGGCCATTGAAGCCGTGGTAGGCGATGGCTGCGATCAACAGGTACTCCAGGAACCGGAACACGGGTCCGCCGACGGCGCCCATGGTGGCTTCCCAGGCCTCGGGGCCGAAGACCCGGGCACTGGTCACAAAGATGTGGAGGATCAGGTATAGTACGATCACCAGGCCGGTGAGGCGGTGCAGGAAGTAGGCCCAGCGTTCCAGGCCGTAGCGACCTCCCCACCACCCCTTCATTCCCAGCCGGTTGTTGTACCGAACGGGTTTGGCCATGGTTTTCCCCCTTTAGTACTTGCGTTCCACCGGTTTCCAGGCGGTGATCCGCACGGGTTCGTAATCGATCTTCGGGCCCTCTTCGCTGTAGCGGGCGATGGTGTGCTTGAGGAAGTTCTCGTCGTCGCGTTTGGGGAAGTCCAGCCGATAATGGCCGCCCCGGGATTCCTTGCGGAGCAGGGCGCCGAGGATGGCCACCTCGGCCACATCCAGCAGGAACCCCACTTCCAGGGCCATGATGAGGTCGGTATTGTAAACGCGCCCCTTGTCCTCGATGCGGATGTCGCGGTACCGCTCCTTGAGTTCCTGCACCTTCTTTAGGGCCTGTTCAATGCCGGGTCCTTCGCGGAAAATCCCCATGTTCTCGCCCATGGTCTGGCGGAGTTCCATGCGGATCCGGTACACATTCTCCTTGCCCGCCTGGCTCAGAAGCCCCTGGAACACCCGTTTTTCTTCGTCCTCGGCCTCGGCCCTCGGGGGATCGGGCAAGGCCCCCTCCTTAAGGGCGTATCGAGCCGCCTCGGCGCCCGTGATGCCGCCGTAGGCCAGGCATTCGGCCGTGGAGTTGGTACCCAGCCGGTTGGCCCCGTGGATGGAAGGAGCGGCCACCTCACCGGCCGCCCACACGTTTTCGGTGCCGATCACCTTGCCGTCGATGTCGGTGCGGATCCCGCCCATGGTATAGTGGGCCACAGGCCGCACGGGCATAGGGGCCTCAATGGGATCTACGCCGGCATACTTGATGGCCACCTCGCGGATCAGGGGCAGGCGTTCGTTGATCTTTTCGGCCCCCAGGTGCCGGATATCCAGGAGCAGGTAATCCAGGCCGTGGGGCCCTTTGAAGCCCCGGCCCTCCTGGATCTCGGTCATCATGGCCCGGGACACGATGTCGCGGGGCGCGAGTTCCATCATGCTGGGGGCATAGCGCTCCATGAAGCGCTCGCCCTTGTTGTTCAAGAGGTACCCGCCCTCGCCGCGCACGCCCTCGGTGATCAGGATGCCGGAGGGGATCAGGCCGGTGGGGTGAAACTGGATGAACTCCATGTCGGCCAGGGGCATGCCAGCCCGGTAGGCCATGGCCAGGCCGTCGCCCGTGACGGTGTGGGAGTAGGTGGTAAAGCTGTACAGACGACCGGCGCCGCCGGTGGCGATGATCAGGGCCTTGGCGATGAGCAGGTAGAACTCGCCGGTGGAGGCATCAAAGCCCGTGAGCCCCACGAACCGGCCGTCCTTCATGAGGATCTTGGTGACGAACCACTCGGAGTAGCGGGTGACGCGGTCGCGGTACTTGAGCAGGGTATCGTAGAGGGTTTGCATTTCAAAGAAGCCGGTTTTGTCGGCCGCGAAGGTAGCGCGGGGAAAGGAGTGGCCGCCGAAACGCCGCTGGTCGATCCGGCCGTCGGGCCTCCGAGACCAGGGCATACCCCAGTGGTCCAAGAGCAGGATCTCCCGGGGCATGGTCTCCACGAACCGGAACACCGTATCCTGGTCTGCCAGGAAGTCCGACCCCTTGATGGTGTCCCAGGCGTGGAGTTCGAAGCTGTCGCCCTCCTCGGTGCGCAGGACCGCACCGGTGCCCCCTTCGGCGCAAACCGAGTGTGCCCGCATGAGTTGTACCTTGGAAAGGATGCCGATGTCCAGCTTGCCTCCGGAGGCCCGGTTCAGTTCGATGGCTGCGCGCAATCCTGCGATGCCCGCTCCGAGGACCAGTACATCGTGTTTCAAGACCTCCACGGTTGCCTCCTTGCTTGGGCTCGTTTCCCAAGCCCCCTCATGCCAGGGGGTTTTCCTGTTCCACCACCTCCACGAGGTGCTGCAGGGCCCCCTCGATAGCGGAATCCACCCGCCGCCAATTGGGAATCAGCGGGGAGCCAAAAGGATACTTCTTGAATTCGTCCACTGCAATGTCGAAGGATCGGGCAAACTCTTCTACCATGGAGTGTTCGGCGTGCAGGTCGTAGTGGAGCCGGTTGAATCGGGCCAGGTTGGCATAGGTCTCCACGATCTCCCGGGCGTTGGAAAGGTAGGTGAGGCGGAGAGTGCTGAAGAGTTCATCGGAGAGGACCAGGCCCTGGGCCCCCAGGGCGGTAAAGAAGGTGCGGGCGATGTCGGTGACCATACGGAGGATGCCCCGGTGCCGTTTCTTGGCCACCAGGGCCTGGTGTTTGTGGTCGTAGCGGTCGGCGATTTCCACCTGGCACACCCCGGGGGTGGTCACCAGGCGGTAGATTTCGGTGAGGATGCCCACCTCAATGCCCCAGTCGGAGGGATAGCGGACGTCCCAGGCGATTTCGGCCCGTAGCGCGAACTCGCCCGACAGGGGGTACCGGAAATCGGCCATGAAGTCCAGGTAATCCAGGGGTCCGAACAGGGTGCGCAGGGCTCGAAGGAAGGGAAAGTAAAAAAGGCGCACCACCCGCCCGTACAGCCGGTCCTGGTACCGGGCGTAATACCCCTTGGAAAACTGGTATCCGAGCACAGCCACAGGATAGAGCAGCCGCACCAGCAGATCCTTGGAATAGGTGATGATATCGGCGTCGTGGAACGCCAGGATCCGCACCTCGCCCTTGGCCAGGGCATAGCCCAGGGCGGTCCACACGGCCCGGCCCTTGCCGCGGGGGCCCAGGGGCAGCACCCGCTGCACCCGCTCGGTGAGTTCCTGGATGCCCGGGCTATCGTTCCAGATGACCACGGTCCGGTCGGCGATCTTCTCCAGGATGCGGCGGGCCTCGGGCAGTTGTTCGCGCTGCGCCCGGTCCAGGCTCACGTAAATGCGGTGAACAAACCGGGCCCGGGCGAGTTCTTCAATGATGCCGGCCATGGCCTCACTGGCGAGATCCGTAAAGAGGGCCGGGATGATGACCCCGATGGGGCGTTTCCGGTTGATGGTTTCCAGGTGCTCTTCCAGAACGGGCAGGGCTTCCCTCCGGAGCAGGGGAAAGGTGGGCACTCGGTTCTGGTAAAAGTCGGCCATGGGATTCCCTCGGTTGACGTTATTATACGACGCCCGGACCGGTACCGGTCAAAAAGACGGGCGGGGCACTTCGTGCCCCGCCCGAAAAAGCGGCTTTTCAAGGCCTTGGGGGATTACCGGGCGACCCGATGGCCTCCCCAGGTGCCGGACCCGCTGTGGGCACCGCTCATCTCCCAGGTACCGGTCACGCTGTCGGAGCCCACGAGCTGGCCGGAGACGGTCATCGTGGTCTGGAAATCCTCGCTCATCAGGTTCAGGTTCTGCGGCGGCCAGGTGCTGGTATTGCCGCCCAGGTACAGGGTATCCTGAGCCGTGACCACCCTGAAGCCCACATTGGCCACCGGGTTCCCTACCAGCGGATAGGTCCAGTAGCCTTCGGCGGCGCCGCCGTCCACAGTGCCGGCGAGGGTCCCCACCCAGTACTCTTCCGTACTGCCGCTGCCGATGGTGACGTTTACTTTGTGGAAGGTGGCCGCGCCAAAGAGGGAGCCCTCAAAGGGATCGGTGGGGTCGGGATCCGGCAGGCCCTCAATCCGGGCAAAGTCGCCGGCGGTCACGGAAATGGTCGCTTCACCCTCCAGGGCTGTGGCCTCGGCCGGAATCGTGTGGCTGGTGGTGGCGCCGTCCAGGATACCGGATTCGTAGGTGGTGGTGTCGGTGGGGCTGGTGTAGTCCAGGCTCAGGCCCACAAAGCCATTGTTTTCACCGCCGTAGTAGGTCCAGGTTACCTGGAAGGCGGTGTTGGGGTCCAGCTGGGCGCCGTCGTTCGGGGCCGTGATCTTCAAACTGTCGATGTTCGGTGCGGTCACCGTGGCCTGGGCGGAGCCGTAGCCCTCGGCATTGATGTTCAGGGTATAGGTCTGGCCCTTGGCGTAGGTAACGCTGTTGGTCATGTAGAACCCGGAGCCCACGGGGCTCAGCAGCACACCGTTGATCCGCACCTCCGCCCCGGTGATGGGTTGGCCCAGGGTATCCTGCAGCTGGGCGTAGGCCATGTCCGGGGTGACGGCGGCGAGCACGGCCAGGTTCCCGGACCCGGAGCCGGTACCGCCTCCGGTGTTGCTGCCGCCTCCACCGCCCCCTTCTTCCTTCTTGCTACAGCCCACAAGAGCCAGAGCCGCGACTACGGTCCACAGCACGAGGGTGCGTTTCATGGCCTTCTCCTCCTTTTTGGCTGTGCTGGAGTTTCACGCTAAGGTTTTAAATGATAAGGCGGTATCGGCCCGCGGTACTTCCCCTTCTCCCGCAGCCGCCGGAGAGTGGTTTCCAGGATTTTTTGCTCCAGGGTTTCCAGAGGTTGGGTGCCGTCCAGCACCTGGAACCTCTTTTTGGCCCGGTGGGCCAGCTTCAGATAGCCCTCCCGGATGCGCTCGTGGAACCGGAGTTTTTCGTCTTCAAACCGAGTGATTTCTCCCTGGTTCTTCCGCCGGAGTCCCTCCGAGGGCGGCAGATCGATCAGAAACGTGAGGTTGGGTTGCAGGCCCAGGGTGGCCAGTTTGTTGAGGCGCTGCAGAAGGCGCAGGGGCACGCCCCGGCCGAATCCCTGGTAGGCGAAGGTGGAATCCGAAAACCGGTCGGAAATCACGATCCGGCCGTCCTGGAGGGCGGGCAGGATCACCCGGCGCACGTGCTGGTACCGGGCGGCAAAGAAGAGGAACGCCTCGGTCCAGCCCTCCATTTCCTGGCCCCGTCGAAGGAGCACGGTGCGGATCTCCTCACCCACCGGGGTTCCGCCGGGTTCCCGGGTGAGCACCACCTGGAAGCCCAGCGCCTCCAGGGAGTGGGCGAGGGAAGTGGCCAGCGTAGACTTGCCGCTTCCCTCCACCCCCTCAAAGGTGATGAAGAAACCCCAGCGGGCCATGCAAACGCGAGGGGCTTAGGACTTCTTGCCGCCCTTGGCCTTCTTTTCCGATCCCTCACCCCGGATCCAGGCCTCCAGGAGTTCCCGGGCCTTGAAGTCGGGGATCTGCTTGGGCGGCGACTTGAAGAAGTAGGCCGAGGGTTCGATGATGGGCCCGGCCAGGCCCCGGTCCTTGGCGATCTTGGCGCACCGAATGGCGTCGATCATGACGCCCGCGGAGTTGGGGGAATCCCAAACCTCCAGCTTCACTTCCAGGTTGAGGGGTACGTTGCCGAAGGTGGTGCCTTCCATGCGGATGTAGCACCACTTGCGGTCCTTGAGCCAAGGGATGTAGTCCGAGGGCCCCACGTGTACATTCTCCTCGCCGATGTCATAGGGCAGGAGCGAGGTTACCGCCTGGGTTTTAGAGATCTTCTTGGAGTGCAGGCGTTCCCGTTCCAGCATGTTCAGGAAGTCGGTGTTGCCGCCGAAGTTGATCTGGTAGGTCCGGTCCAGCCGCACGCCGCGATCCAGGAAGAGTTGTACCAGGGTCCGATGCAGGATGGTGGCCCCCACCTGGCTCTTGATGTCATCGCCCAGAAGCGGCAGGCCTGCCTCCTTGAAGCGCTTGGACCAGTAGGGGGAGGTAGCAATAAAGACGGGGATGCCGTTCACAAAGGCCGCACCGGCCTGGAGCACCTGTTCCACATACCACTTGGTGGCCTCTTCGCTGCCCACAGGCAGGAAGTTGACCACCACATCCACGCCCTCGTCCCTGAAGATGCGGGCGATGTCGTCGGTGGGGCCCGGTGCCTTTTCGATGACGCCCTCCAGGTACTTGCCGATGCCGTCGTGGGTCATGCCCCGGAGCACCTTGACCCCGGTTTTGGGCACATCGGTGAACTTATAGGTGTTGTTCGGGGGTGCGAAGATGGCTTCGGCCAGGTCCTTGCCCACCTTCCGCCGATCGATATCCACAGCAGCCACAAACTCAATATCGCGGATGTGGTAGTTGCCGAGCACCGGGTGCATGATGCCGGGGATCTGTTCGTCTTCCTTGGCGTTCCTGTAGAAGTACACACCCTGTACCAGGCTGGACGCGCAGTTTCCGACGCCGATGATGGCCACGCGAATCTTGTTGTCCGCCATGCCAATGCCTCCTTACTTGGAATTCAGCGAATTATAAAGGGCGGCCATACGCCGAACAACGGTAATGGCCACCAGTACAAGCAAAACCGGCACTGCGAGGGCGAACACCCGGGGTCCGGCCAGGGTGAGCAGGGTATAGGCAAGGTATCGGCCGGCGCGGTCCATGGGACCCGCGGTCACCGACACCCCCAGGCCCTCGCCCCTCGCCCGCACGTAGCTTACGAGCAGGGCAAACATCAAGAGGAAAAAGAGTTGCACCTGCAGGGCCGGATGCCCCTGGTAATACAGGATGTAGCCCCCGAAGAGTACGTACTCGCTCACGCGGTCCAAGGTGGAATCCAGGAGGGCGCCGAAGCGGGTGGTTTTGCCGGTATACCGGGCCAGTTGGCCGTCCAGGAAGTCAAAGGGTGTGGTGAGGGCAAGGGCGATGCCGGCGGCCAGGAACCGGCGTTGGACCAGCAGCCAGGCCGGGATCAGGGCCAGGAGGGTTCCGACAACGGTCAGCACATTGGGATGGACCCCGGCGCGGCCCATTGCCCGAACCAGGGGATCAAACCCCTTCCGCAGGCTCTCTTTCCAGTCTTTCACGGTACTTCCTCCCGGGTACCACCACCACGAACTCGCCCCGGGGCACGATCCGGGGCAACACCTCGGAAATCCGGCCGTACAGGTAGGTTTCGTGGAGTTTGGTCATCTCGCGGGCCACGAACACGGGCACATCGCCCCAGGTCTCCCGCAGGGTTTCCAGGAACCGCACCACCCGGTGCACGCTCTCAAAGAACACCAGGGTACGGTCCTCGTGCCGGAGATCCTCCAGGTAGCGCTTTAATTTTCCAGGTTTTCGGGGCGGGAATCCTTCAAAGGCAAAGCGGTCGGTGGGGAACCCGGACACCGACAGGGCGGCGATCACGGCGGAGGGGCCGGGCACCGGGATCACGGGCACGCCGGCCTCCCGCGCCGCCCGCACCAGGCGGAACCCGGGGTCCGACACCAGGGGGGTGCCGGCATCCGACACCAGGGCCACCGACGCTCCCTGCTGCAGATGTTTCAACACCTCCGGCACCCGTCGCTCCTCGTTGTGTTCATGGTACGAAAGCAGCGGTGTGGAAATGCCCAGTTGCCGGAGCAGGCGGCCGGTGTGGCGGGTGTCCTCAGCCAGGATCAGGTTCACCGATGCCAGCACCTCGCGGGCCCGGGGCGAAAGGTCCCCCAGGTTGCCGATGGGAAGCGCCACCACAAAGAGGGTTCCCGGCTTCATGATGGAAGGTAGGGCCTCAGGTATGCATAGGTGCGGCGGGTGGCCCCGCGGAAGGTGTCCACGAACCTGCGGGCGTTCTGGCCCATGCGCCGCCGTTCCTCCGGATGGTCCAGGAGATACAGGAGCCAGTGTTCCAGTTCCCGGGCGTCCTGGACCCGGCGGCCGCCCCCGAAGCGTTCCAGCCCGCGAGCCATGTCCTGGACATGGAACACATAGGGGCCGTACAGCACGGGCACCCCGTGGTACGCGGGCTCAATCAGGCTGTGGCCGCCGATGGGCGCCAGGGTGCCGCCCACGAAGGCGAGGTCTGCCAGCTGGTACAGGTGCCAGAGTTCCCCCAGGGTGTCCACCAGCAGGATCCCTTCGCCCGGAGCCCGGCTCCACAGAAAGTAGGGCAGGCCCCGGCGGGCGAGTTTTTCCTTAAGGAACCGGATCCGAAGGAGGTGTCGGGGAGCCAGGATCACCTGGACGCCCCGTTGCCACAGGGTCTGGATCACCTGGAGCACGGCGTCCTCCTCCCGGGTACGGACGCTGCCGAAGATCACGAGCGGACGCTGGTCCGAGAGCCCAAAGTCTGCCCGGCGCAGGGGTTTCACCGGCCGGGCGTCAAAGTCGTACTTGAGGTTGCCGGTCACCCGCACCCGCTCGGCCGGGGCCCCCAGGTACAGGAACCGCTGCCGTTCTTCGTCGCTCTGGGCCAGGATCCAGTCAAAGGCATGGAGCAACTGGGCCAGGGCGTACCGGACCATCCGGTACCGCCGCAGGCTTTTGGGGGACAGGCGGGCGTTGACCAGCACCACCGGCACCCCGTGGTGTCGGGCCCGCAGGATGAGGTGGGGCCAGAGTTCGGTTTCCACGATGACGAGCAGCCGGGGCCGGAACCGCCGGTACACCCGATCGATGCGGCCCCGGGCATCTCCGGGGAACCGGGCCACCTGGATCCCCGGGTCCGAGGCCAGGGCCTTCTGGGCCTGCTGAACCCCGCTTTTGGTAAACAGGGTGAGCAGAAGGGGCAGGTGGGGATGTTCGCGTCGGAGCAGGTGCAGCAGGCCCGACACGGCCATGAATTCCCCTACCGAGACCGCGTGCACCCACACCCCGCCCTCCGCCTGGGGTTCCAACACGGGAAACAGGGGCTGCGCCAGCCACTGAATCAGGTGATAAACGGCCAGCAAGACTATTCCGGCGGGGTTCCTTCGGTTTCGTGGGGGCGTTCAATGATGACGCTGTGGCCCAGCGGCACAAAGCGATCGGCGGCATGCCGGAGTTCCTTGGAGGTGTTCCGGGGGAAGGAGGCCACCTCCACCAGCACCCCGAAGCGCTTGAGGGCGTGGGCCAGCTCGGCGTATTCCCCGTCGCCGGTGACAAACACCGCCACGTCCAGTTTGGGGGCCAGGCTCAGGGCATCCACGGTCATGCCGATCTTCCAGTCGCCGCGTAGAGATCCGTCCGACCGCTTTTTCATGGGCTTCACCCGCACATAGTAGCCCAGGTGTTCCAGCACGTTCAGGAAGGAGGTCATGTCCACATCCTCGGCCACGGCCACGTAGGCCAGGGCGGCCACCAGGGTGCGATCCCGAACGGTTTCGTGGAGCAGTTTCTGGAAATCCACTTTGCCGCCGAAGAGGTCGCGGGCCGAGAAGAAAAGGTTTTGTACGTCCACGAACACCCCCACGCGCACAGGGCGGGCGTGGCGGGGATGGTCGGAAAATCGATTCATGGGAGGCTCTCCTTTTTCCGGCGGCGCCGGCTGGACTTGGGGATTCCCAGGGCCTTGCGATACTCGGTGACCGACCGCCGGGAAATCCTCAGGCCGAATTCTTCTCGCAGGATTTGGGCCAGGGCCTCGTCGGTCAGCGGTTGCCCGGGATCCTCCCGGGCGATCAGTTCCCGGATCCGTTCCTTGACCTCATCGATGCCCACCCGGTGGGACCCTCCGGCCCCCCGACGGAAGAAAAAGCGGAGTTCGAAAACCCCCACCGGGGTATCGGCATAGCGATCCCGCACGATCCGGCTGATGGTGGACACCGAGGTGCCGATCTGCTCGGCGGCCTCGGTTTCGGTCATGGGCACCAGGAAGGCCCGCTGCCCCAACAGGAAGTCCCGCTGGGTCTGGGCGATGAGCTCGGCGACCCGGCGGATGTTCTGTCGCCGGGAGTCCAGAGCCCGAAGGAACTCCAGGGCCCGCTGGATGCGCTCCTGCAAAAACTTACGGGTTTTGGGGTCGGTCTCCGGGCTCTTGAGCAGCCGCTCGTAGTACCGGCTGAGCCGGACCCGGGGTACGAAGGACTCTTCCAGTTCCACCACGATCTGGCCCTCCACCACCCGGAAGAACACCTCGGGCACCACATAGGCCGCCTCGGTACCGGTATCCCCATACTTGGCCCGGGGGCTGGGGTACAGGCTGTCGAACAGGTGCTGGATCTCTTCGGCCTCTTCATCGGAAAGACCCAGCACCGGCTGTACGGCCGGCAGGCCGCCCATGCGGAGCAGGGGCCAGTGGTCCCGGATCAGCCGGTACGCCGGATGATCCTGGTATCCCAGGGTCTCCAGCTGCAGCAGGTAGAGCTCCCGGGGGTCCCGGGCGGCGATGCCCGTGGGGTCCCATTCCCGGAACATGCGCTGGCGGATCTGTTCCACCCGCTCGGCAGGCTCACCGATTTTCCGGGCCAGGTCTTCGACCGGGGTCTCCAGGAACCCCTCGGGGTTCAGATGGTCCAGGATGGCCCGGGCGATCCGGTGTTCCGGGGTACCCTCGGGGAAATTCAGGTTCAACTGGATTTCCAGGCGTCGCCAGAAGCTGACGGGTGGTGCGGTAAACACCGGAACCTGCTCGGCCTCCTCATCCTCGGAATCGATGCCCACCGGAAGCCGGGCGTCGCCGGCGAACTCGGCCAGGCGCAGGCTCTCTTCTTCGCGCTGTTTTTCGCGCATTTCCGCCTGTGCCGGGGCGGCCGGGGCCTCGATTTCCAGGCAGGGGTTCCGCTCCACCTCTGCCTGGATCCGCGCACCGAGCTCCACCAGAGGGATCTGGAGCAGTTCCTGTTCCAGGAGCTGGATCGGGATGGGCTTCAGGCGGTGCTGAAGTCTGGGGCCGACCTCCAACCGTTGGCGAATCCTCATAACCGGAACCTTTCTCCCAGGTACACCTCCCGGGCTTTGGGATCCTGGACCAGCATCTGGGAGGTGCCCTCCAGCAGGATGTTTCCCTCGTAGATTATATAGGCGCGATCCGTGATCTCCAGGGTTTCGCGCACGTTGTGGTCGGTGATCAGCACCCCGATGCCCAGGTCGGCAAGGGAACGGATGATGCCCTGGATCTCCTGGCGGGTTTTAGGATCGATGCCCGTAAAGGGCTCGTCCAGCAGGATGAAGTCCGGGTTCAGGACCAGGGCCCGGGCGATTTCCACCCGGCGCCGCTCGCCGCCAGAAAGCTGGTACCCCTTCTGGTGCCGCAGATGGGCCACGCCCAGTTGCCGCAGGGCCTCCTCGGTGCGCTGGCGGGCCTCCTCCGGCGGAACACCCCGGATCTCCAGGATGCCGTAGATGTTGTCGTACACCGACAGTTTCCGGAAAACCGAGGCCTCCTGGGGCAGGTATCCGATGCCCATGCGGGCCCGGCGGTACATGGGAAGCCGGGTGATTTCGGTGTCGTCCAGGAAGATGTGGCCGCCGTCGGGCCGCAGGGCCCCCACGATCATGTAAAAGGTGGTGGTTTTGCCGGCGCCATTGGGCCCCAACAGACCCACCACCTCACCCCGGTGCACCTCCAGGCACACGCCGTTGACCACAGGGCGGCCACCAAAGGACTTCCGCAGCTTAAGGGTTCTCAGGGTTTTCGCCATCTTCGGGTTCCTTTGGGGTTTCCCGGTATTCGCCGGTGTGCACCGAGCGGGCTCGGAGGTTCTGCAGGGTGTCGCGCACCACCAAAAGCCACAGGGTGTCGGCGGTGAGCCGGAGGGTACCCCGTTCCCCCACGGCCTCCAGTCGGGCGGCGTCCACCCCCTGGATGCGGTATCGAGTGCTGTCTTCCTGCCAGATCTGCACGGTGGCGGCCTCCAGCCAGCTCCGCGCCCAGGACACGCGGGCGGTATCCTCCAGCCGGAGCCAGGTTTCCGTTATTTTAACCCGATCGGCCAGGCCCTGGAATCGACCGGAGCGCACGGTGGCATGGCCGTGAGCCAGCACTGGGTCCTCAACAAGCCACAGGGTGTCGGCCCGAACCTCGGAGGAGTCGTGCCACCACAGGGTGGCGTGGCGCCAGAACTTCCCTCTCTGCTGGGTGGCCCAGCCGGTGTCGGCCTCCAGCCGCAGGGTTCGGCGGGGGTCGAAGAGCCGGGGGGCCTGGAACCAGGCGGTGTCCGGTCGGTACGCCAGGCGGCGGGCCTCCACCCGGCGGCCTCCGGTGTCGGTGACCACCACGGAGTCCTCAAAAAGGGAGAGGTTCAGGGACTGGCGATACACCAGGCGGCGGGCAGTAATGGTGCCCCACGGGAAGGAAACCCGCACCCCGCCCAGGAGCCGGGCCAGCCCCGTTTTTTCGGTGTAAAAGGCCTCCTGGGCGTAGGCGGTGATGCCTTCGTTCAGGGTGATTTCCACCTGGCCGGTAAGGTGCAGCACGGTCAGGGAATCCTGCCGCAGGAACTCCAGAGACTGGGCCCGAAACCCCTGGTAGGGGGGCTGGGCCAGGAGCCAGAGGAGCCAACCGGCCTGCAGCATCTCAGAAGTCCTGGGCCTTGACCTCGGCGATGGAGAGTTGCCCGGAGTCGGCCCAGTCGTACCACGATTCCAGGTGCCAGAGGTCGGCCGGGTCTTTGCGGAGCACGAAGAGAGAGGAACCGGCGGCCACCACGCGGTGGGGTTCCCGGAGCAGGTAGAGTTCCAGGTTGTAGTGGGCACGGAACCGGATCTCCTCGGTCAGGGTGTCGGTGGGGCGGTAGGAAAGGGTGAACACCACAGGCGAGGGCTGGTGCCCCAGGTCCAGCACCTGGAACAGGGCCTGCACCCGGGTGGACTCCACCTCCAGGGTCCAGTTGCGGTACAGGTCGCCGGTGGGGCCGTTCACCAGCCGGTCTTCGGGGTAGAACCGGAATTCCGGTGCAAAGGACTGCAGGTACCGGCTCAGATTGAACTCGTTAAAGGCCGAAGCCAGGTTGTCCAGCACCTTGTGGGCCGAGTCGGGAAAATAGAAATTGCCGGTATCCGAAGGCAAGGGGGGCTCCCGGAGCCGGAACCAGTCGCACCCGGCGCTCCCCAGGAGGGCAACCCCCAGGAGGACCGTCCATCTACGCAAGGCCCAGGTCCTTGAGGAGCGTTTTAAAGAGTTCGGGCATGGCCCGGGGATCGGTGGCCGTGTACAGGTTGCCGTCCTTCTCCACGGGATTGCCGGTGTACCGGGCCCCCGCGTTGATGAGATCGTCTTTGATGGCGAAGTAGCCGGTGACAGTTCTGCCCTTCACGAGGCCGGCGGAGATTAGCACCCAGGGGCCGTGGCAGATGGTCACCACGGGTTTGCCGCGTTCGTACACGGTGCGCACGATCTCCAGCACCTGGGGCGAGCGGCGCAGACGGTCGGGCGCGTAGCCTCCGGGGATGAACACCAGGTCCAGGTCCTGGGGGTCCACTTCGTCCAGGGTGATCTCCGGCTTTAAGGGCAGGCCGTTTTTGCCCTTGTAGGTGCGGCGCTCCGGGGCGGCGATCCGGGTGTCAAACCCCGCCTCCCGGAGGCGGTACAGGGGATACAGAAACTCGGACT
>WGAB01000140.1 GCA_015489295.1 Caldifarciminota bacterium | reverse complement strand
CCTCAAGAAGGTGATGATGGAACTCGGCTCCTCCTCAGCCGTGATCGTCATGGACGACGCCGACCTGGACCGGGCGGTGCCGCTTTCCGTGGACGGCGCCTTCTGGGCCGCGGGCCAGAACTGCATCGGCGTGCAACGCCTTTACATTCACCGGAAGGTGTACGACACCTTCATGGAGCGCTTCGTGGACCACGCCCGCCGGATCAAGGTGGGCAACAAGCTGGACGAAAGCACCGACATGGGCCCCATGATCACCAAGGCCGAGGCCGATCGGGTGGAGGCCTGGATCAAAGAGGCCGTGGACCTGGGCGGCAAACTCCTTGTGGGCGGCCAGCGCGAAGGCAACTTCATCTGGCCCACAGTGCTGGAAAAGGTGCCGAAGGGTGCCCGGGTGGTGTGCCAGGAGGTATTCGGGCCGGTGGTGGTGGCCGAACCCGTGGACACCCTGGAAGAAGCCGTGGCCAAGGCCAACGACACCGAGTACGGCCTGCACGCCGCCATCTTCACCCAGGACCTGGACCGGGCCTTCAAGGCGGCCCGCGATCTGAAGTTCGGCGGCGTGATGATCAACGATTCCACCGATTTCCGGGTGGACTACATGCCCTTCGGCGGCTACAAGAAGTCCGGCCTCTGGCGCGAGGGGCTCCGCTTTGCCATTGAGGTGATGACCGAGATCAAGCTCGTGGCCTTCAATGTAAACTGGCAGAAGGGGTGAGTCATGCGAAGGCTCTCTATCCTCGGCGGTATCGTGGCTCTGGGGATTCCGCTGCTTCTTTTGGGGCAGGGCATGGGCCGCCGCGGCATGGGGATGATGCGGGGCATGATGGGCGGTCGCACCGCGCTGCCCACAGCCGCCTCGGAACTCTTTGCGGGCTCCGGCACCTGTGTGCTGTGCCACGCCGGCGGCCCGGGCTCCTTCCAGGCCCCGGACGGCCGCAATGTCTCCCCCATCGCCCTCTGGCAGGCCACCATGATGGCCAACGCCTTCCGCGATCCCGTGTTCCGGGCCAAGGTGGAAGCCGAAACCCAGGAAAATCCCTCGCTCACAGCCTACATTGAGGACAAATGCCTCACCTGCCACGCCCCCATGGCCCGCACCGAGGCCCACCGCTCCGGCGTCCAGTATTACCGGCTCCAGCAGGCCGACCAAAACCCGCTGGCCCGCGACGGCGTCAGTTGCACCCTGTGCCATCAGATTGAGCCCTCCAACTTCGGAAAAGAGACGAGTTTTTCGGGCGGTTACCGGGTAAACGAGCGGCACGAAATCTACGGACCCCACCGCCGTCCCATTCCCATGCCCATGATCCGCCACACGGGCTACCGGCCCGTGTACAGCGAGCACATCGCCCAGTCGGCCCTGTGTGCCACCTGCCACACGCTGTTCACGCCCACGGTAAACGACCAGGGCGAGGTGGTCGGCGAGATCCCCGAGCAAACCCCCTTCCTGGAATGGCTTAACAGCGTGTACCCGGATTCCGGCCTCACCTGCCAGGCCTGCCACATGCCGGCGCTGCACCAGCGAACCCGGATCACCACCATGCCCATGATGGCACCCCCGCGGTCACCGATCCACCAGCACGAGTTTGTGGGCGGCAATTCCTATGTGCCCCGGCTGCTGGCGCAGTATCGGGGCACCCTTCAGGCTGTGGCCGACCCCGCCCGGTTCCAGGAGAAGGCCGAGGCGGCCCGGGCGAACCTGCAAAAGGCCGCCCGGCTTCAGGCCACCACCCGCTGGCGGCACGACACCCTGGAACTCGCGGTCACGGTAGAAAACCTCACCGGCCACAAGTTTCCCACGGGCTATCCCAGCCGCCGCGCCTGGCTGGAGGTCCGGGTCCTTCTGGGCGATTCCGTGGTGTTCGCTTCGGGGGTGTGGGACCCGGAAACCGGCGACCTCCAGGGCCTGGACCGGCCCTATGAACCCCATCACCAGGTGATCACCCACCCGGACGAGGTGCAGGTGTACCAGAGCGTGATGGCCACCCCCGAGGGCCGGGTGACCCAGAGCCTGCTTCGGGCCTTGAAGTACATCAAGGACAACCGGATTCCGCCCCGGGGCTTCCGGTCCAGTGGCCCCTACATCGAAGCCACCGGCACTCGGGGCCGGGCCACCGACGACCCGGACTTCAACCGGTCCGGGGATACCGAGGGCACGGGTGCCGACCGCGTGTTCTACCGCATCGGGGGCCTGCGGCCCGACGCACAATACACCGTGACCGTGCGGCTGCTATACCAGGTGCTGGCCCCGCGGTTCCTGAAGCACCTGCTGGGCCACGAAGGGAAGTGGGTGCAAACGTTGAAGCAGTTGACCACCGAGTATCCCGAGACCCCGGTGGTGGTGGATTCCCTGCGCCTGACCGTAGGGTCGTAGGGGAAAATTCAGGGGTTTTTGGCGGG
>WGAB01000139.1 GCA_015489295.1 Caldifarciminota bacterium | reverse complement strand
CTCCAGGCCCATTTCCACCACGTGCAATTGGTGCGGAAAGGTCCAGGTCACAAGAAGCAAAAGCAGGGCTTGCATGGCTCAAAACCTCCTGCTGAAGGGCAGGTGCAGACCCAGGTACCCCTGGGTTTCCCACTTTACGCCGGGCAGTTTCCAGAAACGGAACTCGGACTGTACGGAGAGGCCCGAGCCGGGGAAGCGCCATACCAGGCGGGGGCGGAAGCTGTATGCCATGCCGTCATAGCGGGGGCTTTTGGCCAGGCGAAGCTGGAGCAGGGCCGAAAGCCGGGGGCTCAGGGGATGGCTGTAGGTGAGAAGGCCACCGTAAGCCGTGCCTTCCCACTCCTCGCCGGTCCACACCCGAACATAGAGCCGCTGAAGCCGGTACGCCATCCAGAGGTGGCGGTAAGAGGTTTCGGTGTTATATGCATAAAAGAGGCCGAAAGTAGCGCCGGGCAGGGGATCCTGGAGCCGCACCGAGGCTTCCAGGCGATGGGTGGGGATGCTGTACTTCACGGGGTCATCGCGGAGCCAGGAGGGCAGGGTGAGTTTCCGGAAATCGCGCCAGGGATCCTGGTACCGGTAGTGGAGGTGGAACAGGGCCCGGGGGATCCGGTACGAAGCGCTCAGGTAGCCGCGGCTGAGCACCGAGTATTCCAGGTCGTAGGCCAGTTCCCCTTCCAGGTTCCAGGCGTGGTCGTAGGACCGGAAACCGAGCCACAGGGGGGCCTGCACCACGGTATCCCGGAGGCCTTCGCGGCCGTAGCCCGCGTACACCTGGAGCCGGGCCAGGGGATCCATCCGGGCCTGCACGGCGAACAGGGGGTTCTGGCTTCGGATTTCCAGGCCCACGGTATCGTCAAACACCGAGGGGGCGCGGTATCCCAGCAGGGCCGAGATCTCAGCGCGATTCAGCAGAAGGCCCACGGAGGCGCCGTCCACCAGGCCGCCGAGTCCGAGATACTGGAACTGCCGGCCCACGCGGAAGGTGAGCGGAACACCGGGGCGTCGGAAATCGACGTTGGCCACGAGCAGCCGCAGGGGTGGGGCCTTTGGGCGGATCGTATCGGCCCGGTACCCCCGGAGTGCCAGGTTCACCGCCAGGCCGGGCAGGAGGTTCTGGGCCTGTACCCGGAGGTAGGGGGCGATGGAAACGTCGCGGGTGGAATCGGTTACCGCATAGGGCACCACGCTGAGCCCCAGCCCCCCGTGCAGGGTCCAGGCCAGGAGAACGGTCCACAAAACGCCCATACCAAGCCTCCTTTGGAGCGTTTCAAACGGCTGCGGGGCCCTGTGCAGGGCCCCGCAGCAAACCTATGGCCCGGAAAGGCGGATCAGTGGGGTTCCGCCAGTCTTTCGATCTGTTCACGGGTAAGGGGTTCACAGGACTCGTCCAGCATCTGCCAGGCGTTGGTCACCCCCATGGGCTCGATGGGTTCCCACTGGGCGGTTTGCGGATCGTCGCAGCCGCTCACGCACTGCATGTAGGTGAACTTCAGCGCGGTCTGGTAGTCCGGCGGAATCGGGATCACGCCCGTCAGGTGCTCCAGGCGGGCGGAATCCGGGTTCCACCAGGTGCACACGATCTCGCCGGTTTCCAGGTACTCCTGGGCTGCCGCGTTGTTGTGGCAGTCGGAGCAGTGCCGCGCGTTCTCCTTGGTGATGGTGTGCGGCACGTACCGGCCGATGGCCATGAAGGTTTTGCCCTCGCCGTACTCCAGCGGCATGAGGATGGCCGCCTGCACCTTGCCGTCGGGGTTATTGGCCAGGAAGAGCCAATCCTTCAGCACGCCGTAGGCGAGCTTGATGCCGTACTGGGTCATGGACTGGAAGTGGCAGCTGTAGCAGGAGATCACGGCCTGGGCGTGGCAGGCGGTGCAGTGCAGGTTGCTCAGGTGCATGGCGTGCTCGGCGTGCTGCGGCAAGTCGCTCGGGTTATGGCAGTCCTCACACTTGGGCTCGTGGGGGCTCACATACATGGTGTTGTAGTGGTTGCCGTCGCCGTGGACCTCCTCGTCCTTATGGCAGTCGGCGCACACCATACCGTACTCGTCCCGGTGCACATCGCTGTAGAACATGCTCTCCTTCTTTTCGCGTCCGTGGCACTGGTAGCACTTGTCCGCCGTGGGTTTGTCGCCCGGGGTCTCGTGGCACTGGCTACAGCCGTATTCCTCCACATCAATGTGGCAGTGGTAGCAGCCCAGGGAGTCGTAGGGGATGTTGGTAAACTGGATGAAGCCCTGCGGCTGGGCGATCTCGTACCAGTACTTCATGCCGTAGGTGGTGCCGTGGAGCGAGGTCGGCAGCGTTTGCTCGGGACCAGCCGCTTCTTCCTCGGTCTTCTTACAGTTGGTCCCGAGCACCAGGACCAACCCGATGACTGCGAGTCCTGCAACAAGCCGCTTCATGATGCCCTCCTTTTGTTTCGCAGTCCGGTAGGTTCAGCGTCACCGTAAAGTATGCAAACCCTCTGCCAAAACAGCGGGACCTTTAAGGGTCACGCCGGTTTATGGGCCAATGTTGACCGGATAGGGTTTCTATGGGAAAGGGGAGCGCCAGGGAAGGGTGAACCCCTGTTGCGGAACGGAACACCGACCTACGGGTCGTGCAGCAGGGTGCGCCAGGTGTGATAGAGGCGTCGAGCCTCGTGCTCCAGTCGGTTCAGAGAGCCCGTGTTGTACACCACGTGATCTGCCCGCCGGATCTTTTCCTCTTCGGGCATTTGCTGTTGCAGAAGGCGCCGCGCCACGGCCTCCGGATACCCGGTTTTGGCCATGAAACGCCGGAGCCGGAGATCTTCGGGGGCGGTAACCACCACGATGCGGTCAAAGAGATGTTCCACCCCGTACTCGTAGATGAGGGCGCCGTCCACCACCACGATCTCGGTGGGGGCCCGGCGTATGGCCTCCTGAATCCGGGCCACGATCCAGGGTTTTACGATGCGGGTGAGGGTCTGGAGGGCCCGAGGATCGGCAAAGGTGCGCTGCCCCAGTTTTTTCCGGTCCACGGTGCCGTCGGGCGCCAGGATTTCCGGACCGAAGGCCCGGACCAGTTGTTCCCGGACCTCAGGCAGGCCGAGCACCTCGTGGCCCACGCGGTCGGCCTCGATCACGGTGGCGCCCAGTTCGCCAAGGAATCGGGCCAGGGTGGTTTTGCCAGCACCAGCCCCGCCGGTAACGCCAACCACCAGTTTACCGGGGTGCTTGGGCCGGTACCCGGAGCCCGAGTTTTTGGAGAAGGGACTCATTGTTGGGGTTGAGTTGGAGGGCCTGTTGCCAGTATTTCCGGGCCTCCTGGGGACGCCCCAGGGCCTGCAGGATGTCGCCCAGGTGCTCCAGGATTTCCGGATCCCGGGCTCCCAGGTCGACCGCCCGTTTCACGTACCGGTACGCCCGCTGAAGGTAGCCCAGGCGGTAATAGATCCAGCCCATGGAATCCAGGTAGATGGGGTTGTCCGGGTCCAGCTGCAGGGCGCGTTCCAGGAGCCGGCGGGCCAGGTCCAGGTGCTGCCCCCATTCGGCCAGCGTGTAGCCCCAATTGTTGAGCACCAGTGCGTTGGTGGAATCCCGGGCGTAGAGTTCGCGGAACACGGAATCGGCTCGGGCGTATTCGCCCTGATCGGCCAGCAGCAGGGCCAGGGCCATGAGGTCCCGGGAAGTGGCGGCGCCCCATCGGCGGAGCCGGAGAAAGGCCTGGAGCGCCTCCTGGGGGCGGTGATTTTGATAGCAGAAGCGGGCGAAATCCCGTAGCCGATTGGGGTTCCGGGGATCGAGTTCGTGGGCCCGTTTGAGGGCGATGTAGGCGGAGTCCATTTCTCCCAGAAGCTGGAAGGCAAAGGCCCGGAGGGTGTGGAAGTGGGCGTGGTGACGGAGTTTCAGCTGCCGAAGCACGGCCAGGGCCTCCCGAGGTTGGTTGTTCAGGATGCGCAGGTAGGCCAGGTACAGGCCGTAATCCGGATCCCCACTCAGGGTGTAAGCCCTTTCCGCCTCTCGGAGGGCTTCGGTTTCCCGGCCCAGGGCCCTCAGGGTTCGGGCCAGAAAGTAGTGGGTTTCCGGGTCCTGGGGTTCCAGGGCCTCGGAGGCCAGGAGAAGGTGGAGGGCGGCGCCGGGTTCCTGAAGGTGGTACCGGGTGATGCCCGCCATCTTCAAGAGTTCCGGGTCCAGGGGATAGGTTTCCAGCGCAGGTTCCAGGATCCGCCAGGCCTCCTGGGGGCGTTCCAGTTGCAGGCTGATCTGGGCCATGCGGACCAGGAGTTCGGGCGAGGGTCGCAGGTAGTTCGCCCGGGCATAGTGCAGGAGGGCCTCCTCCAGGTGGCCCTGTTTTTCCAGGAGCACCGCCCAGGAGAGTTCCACCTTGTAATCGCCCTGCAGGGTGTCGCCGTAGCGGTCCAGCAGGTGGGCCGCCTCCTCGAGGTGGTCGTGGTGCACCAGAAAGGCCAGGTAATCCCGGAGCAGGGGGAGGTTCTCGGGGTCCAACAGATAGGCCCGGCGGTAATAAAAGAGGGCGGTGTCGGGCTTTTCCTGGACCTCCAGAAGATTGGCGGCCAGCCGTGCGGCGGCTGGCAGATCGGGATAGGCCTGCAGGTAACGCTCGGCAAGGCGGCGGGCCCGGCGATCCTGCTCCAGGCCCAGCAGGGCGCGGATGGCCAGATCGAACACCAGGGAGTCCGGGCCGAAACGCTTCAAATAGGTTTGGGCCAGGCGCACGCAGGTGTCATAGTGCCGGAGGCTGTACCGGAGTTCCACCTGTTTCCGCAGGAGATCAGGCGCATGGGTGGCTTCAAACCCTTCGGCCAGCACCTGGAGGGCGCTATCGGGGAAGCCAGCCTCGGTGTAGTACGTGGCCAGCACCAGGTAGGTTTCCGGTGCCTCGCCTCTGGGAGACGAGCCGGTGGGGCTTACCGGGAGGAGGAGGGTAAGGAGGACGAGGTGCGCCACCATAGGAGTTCGAACAGCAGGGTTTCCACCCGCAGGTGGGTGTTCACGGAACGCGATCGAATCCGGATTTCCGCATCCCGAACCCGTTGCAGCAGTCGGAGCAGGTCGCCCAGGGTCAGGGAACGAACCAGCCGATGGTACCGGTCCTGAAGGAATTTGGGCAGGTCCTGGGGCACGCCGGCCTTCACGAGCACGAGCTGGGTGAGGGTGTGTTCCAGAAGGGCGAGGATGCCCTGGGGGCTTTCGCCGGTTTTCTGGAGCTCGCGGAACTCGGCCAGGAATCGGGCGATGTTCCCCTGGATCAGGGCTCCGGTGAGTTCAAAGACGTTAAAGGTGCTCCGGGAGGAGAGGAGGGCCGCGACCTCGGCCACCGAGGCCTGGGGTCGGCTCTGCAGGTACAGGGCCACCTTTTCAATTTCCTGATGGGCGGCGGTGAGGTCGCGGGGCAGGTGTTGCAGAAGGAACCGGAACACCTCGGTGCGGGGCGAAACCCCTCGGCGCTGGAACTCCCGCTTGACCCATCCAGCGAACATCTGAAGCTGGCGCTGCCCTTCTTTGCCGTAACTCTGGCCCAGTTCCGGGAAGGCCACTGCCGTGAGTTTTCCCTTGAATTTTTTGTTCAGCGAGGCGGCCAGCTGGGTGGGTTTGATCCGTCGCTGGTTCCGGTTCCGGAGCCACTGGCGGGCCGCCCTCAGGTCGTCATGCACCTCCAGCACCATTGGAGGCAAGCCGGGCCGGTCCAGCAAAAAGTCCAGGCTCTTCAGGGCTTCGGCCCGTTTGATGACATAGAGGGGTGCGCCCCCGAACAGGCCGGGGGCTGCCAGTTCCCGGAGGATGCCTTCCTCGCCGGTTTCATCGGCCCACAGGACCCGGCGGTCGGAGAGCCCCAGGCGTGCCTGGAGGCGTTCTTCGGCCACCCGCATGAGGAACCGCTCGGGGCCGACGAACACGAAGAGGGGAGGGCTCGGGATCTCTTTGCCGCTTCGCAGGGCCTCCAGGAAGGCCAGATGTTCCATCAGGCGTAGGCCTCAAAGCCGGTAATGTCCTTGCCCACGATGAGGGTATGAATCTGATAGGTGCCCTCGTAGGTGTCCACGCTTTCCAGGTTGGCCGCGTGGCGCATGCTCTGGTACTCAATGGTGATGCCGTTGGCGCCCAGGATGTTCCGGGCCTCCCGGGCGATCTCGAGGGCGGTGCGCACGTTGTAGCGCTTGGCAAGGGACACATGGGTGTGCCGCATCTTGCCCTCATCGGCCAGCCGGCCCAGGTGATAGGCCAGAAGCTGGGCGTTGGTAAGGCCGGTAAGCATGTCCACGAGGCGCTGCTGGGTCAATTGAAAGGCGGCGATGGGTTTGCCAAAGGCGATGCGTTCCTTGGCGTAGTCCAGGGCCTCCTCGTAGCAGGCCATGGCGGCGCCCACAGCGCCCCAGGCGATGCTGTAGCGGGCCTGGGTAAGCGGCGTCAGGGCGTGGGCCAGTTTGTAGGCGCCCGGCAGCATGTTTTCCTTGGGCACCCGGGCCTCCTCCAGCACGAGTTCGGCCGTGTCCGAGGCCCTCAGCGAGAGTTTGCCCTTCACCGGGTTGGCCGAGAACCCCGGCGTGCCCTTTTCCACGATGAATCCCCGAACCTTGCCCTCATGGTCGCGGGCCCACACGATGGCAAGGTCGGCCAGGTCGCCGTTGGTAATCCAGAGCTTGGTGCCCTTCAGGATCCAGGTGTCGCCGTCGGGAATGGCCCGGGTTTTCATGGCGCCGGGGTCCGAGCCGGCGTCCGGCTCCGTAAGGCCGAAGCAGCCGATGAGTTCACCCCGGGCCATCTTGGGCAGGTACTTTTTCTTCTGCTCTTCGGAGCCGAACCGGAAAATGGAGTTCATGGCCAGCGAACTCTGCACCGACACGAAGCTGCGCACGCCCGAGTCGCCGCGCTCCAGTTCCTGCATGATGAGGCCGTAGGCGGTATAGGAGATGCCCTGGCCGCCGTATTCCGGGGGCAGGGTGGCGCCGAAGAAGCCCAGTTCGGCCATGGGCTGGATGAGCTGGGTGGGGAATTCGCCCTTCATGAAGTACTCGCCAATGATCGGAAGCACCTGCTGGTCCACAAACTCGCGGACCATTTGCTGAATCAACCGCTCCTCCTCGGAAAGGAGGTCCCAAAGATGGTAATAGTCGGTGCGGATACTCATGGCGTTTAATGTACACCGAACCCCTAACGGCTTCAACGAAAACCGGGGTGGACCGGGCTGTGCAGGGGCCGCGGACCGGCCATATGCTATGAACCCACAACACTTGAGGAGGTTGACCACCATGCTGGATTTGGATACGCTGTACCGCAAACTCAGGGAAATCCGGGTCGGCGACGGCGATGTGGTGTCCCTCGGCATGATCCGTGACCTCACCGTCGAAAACGGCCGCGTGAGCTTCAAGGTTCGGGTCCCCGCCGCCTACAAAGACCAGGTGACGCCCCAGATGCTGGAACAGAAGGTGCGGGAGCTGGAGGGCGTGACCGAGGTCCAGATGGACTGGCGGGTGGTGGAGGAAACCCCGGCCCGGCCGGGCATCGACCTGAAGGTTCCCGGCGCCTTAGAGCAGCGCATCGGCAAGGTCGTTGCGGTGACCTCGGGCAAGGGCGGCGTGGGCAAGTCCACGGTAGCCGCCAACCTGGCCGTGGCCCTGGCCCGGCACAACAAACGGGTGGGGCTCATCGACGGCGACATCTACGGCCCCTCCATCCCCAAGATCTTCGGCATCGAGGAGTACGAACTCAAGGTGGTGAACCGCAAGATCATCCCGGTGGTGCGCTACGGCGTCAAAGTGCTGTCCATCGGGCTCCTGGTAGACCAGAGCCAGCCCATCGTATGGCGGGGCCCCATGGTGCATAAGGCGTATCAGCAGTTTCTGTCGGACGTGGAATGGGGCACCCTGGACTACATGATCCTGGACCTGCCACCGGGCACCGGCGACGCCCAGTTGAGTGCGGTGCAGTTGTTTCCGGTGAAGGGCGGCATCGCGGTGACTACGCCCCAGGACGTATCGCTCGCCGATGTGCGGCGCGCTATCGGCATGCTTCACAGGGTAGATGTGCCGGTCCTTGGGATTGTGGAGAACATGTCATACCTGATTTGCCCCCACTGCGGCAACAAGATCTACGTGTTCGGCCGGGGCGGTGGCGAACGGCTTGCCCGGGAAATGAACGTCGACCTGTTGGCCCAGATCCCCCTGGACCCCGCGGTGGTGGAAGCCTCAGACCAGGGGATGCCTCCGGTGGCCACCTATCCCGATTCCCCGGTGGCCCGGGCCTTTGATCAACTGGCCCGCCGGGTCATGGAGAAACTCGAAGGGTAGCCGGTGGATCTTCAACGCCTGCTGGACGAGCTCACCGAGGAGCAACGGCAGCCGGTGCTGGAAGGCGACGGCCCGGTGCTGGTGATCGCCGGTGCCGGCACCGGCAAAACCCGGGTGCTGACCCATCGCATCGCCTATCTTCTGGCCCGGGGGGTGCCGGAACACCGGATCCTGGCCCTGACCTTCACCAACAAGGCCGCCGATGAAATGCGGGAGCGCATGGCCCAGCTGCTGGGCTGGCGTCCGGAACACCTTTTCCTCGGCACCTTCCATTCCTTTGCCGCCCAGGTGCTCCGCCGCGAGGCCCCGCTCCTGGGCTACGACCCCTCCTTTACCATCTACGACCGCGACGATCAAAAGCAGGTCATCAAAAAAATCCTCACCGAAGCCGAACGCGAAGAACGCACGCCCCAGGGCTGGGCGTACCTTTTGAGCCTGTGGAAAACCGGGCGCGCCACGCCGGAGCCCCGGGAGGCCCGGCTGCTCGAACGGTACCAGCAGGCCCTCCGCCAGGCCAACGCCATGGACTTCGACGATCTCCTCCTGAACCTCCGCCGCCTGCTGAGCGAGTTTCCCGAAGTGCGCCGCCAGTACAGCGAACGGTACGAGTATATCCTGGTGGACGAGTACCAGGACACAAACCGCATCCAGTTTGAGATCCTGGAACTGCTTTCCGAGGTTCACCGGAACCTCTTCGTGGTTGGCGACGAAGACCAGGCCATTTACGGGTTCCGGGGAGCAGACCTCAGGAACGTGCTGGACTTTCAGCGCGCGTTTCCGGGGGCCCGCATCTTCCGGCTACAGCAGAACTTTCGGTCGACTTCGGTGATCCTTCAGGCCGCCTCGGCCGTGGTGGCCCGCAACACCCGGCGGCTGGGCAAAACCCTCTGGACCCAGAAGGAGGGGGGCAAGCCCATCGCCGTGTACCACTTTGCCGACGAGATGGAGGAGGCCCGCGCCCTGGCCCACCTGATCCTCGACTCCGACCGCCCCTTTTCCCACTATGCCATCCTCTTCCGCACCAACTTCCAGTCCAAGCCCTTCGAGGAGGTGTTCACCCGCCAGCGGATCCCCCACCAGGTGGTGGGGACCCTGAGGTTTTACGAGCGCCGGGAGATCAAGGATGTGCTGGCCTATCTGAAGCTGGCGGTCAACCCCCGCGACCGGGAAGCCTTTTTCCGGGCGGTGAACACCCCGCCCCGGGGCGTGGGTCCGCAAACCCTGGAACGGCTGGAGCAAATCGTAACGGAAACCGGCCTGACCCTGCCCGAGGCGGCCGAGCACCTGGTGGAACACCTGCGGGGCCGCACCCGCCGCGGCCTCGAGCGTTTCCTGGAGATCCTGGCCCGGATCCGGGCCCACCAGGACAACGCCCTGGAGGCCCTGAAGACCGTGGTCCAGGAAACCCGGTACCTGGAATACCTGCGCCGGGCCTTTCCCGATGCCCAGGGCGAATCCCGGGTGGACAATGTGGAGGTGTTGATCAACAGCCTGGAGGCCCGCACCGACGAGGAGGGACCGGTGTCTCTGCTGGAGTACATCACCGAGGTGAACCTGCGCACCGACATTGACGACTGGAGTGGCGAGGAAGATGCCGTGGTGCTCATGACCGTCCACACGGCCAAGGGCCTGGAGTTTCCCGTGGTGATCCTCTCGGGCCTGGAGGAGGGCATCTTTCCCCATCGGTCGGCCTTCTACGACCCCGACGAATTAGAAGAAGAGCGCCGCCTGTTCCATGTAGCCCTGACCCGGGCCCAGGAGGAGGTGATCCTCACCCATGTCGACCGGCGCAGCCTGCGGCGCACGGAGTTCCTGCGGCCCTCCCGATTCCTTCAGGAACTTCCGCCCGAAACCCTTGCGGAGCAACCGACGGCCGGGGAACCCGAAGACGATTTGCTGGCCCGGGAGCAGGCCATCAAGCCCGGCGACCGGGTGCGGCATGCCTGGTTCGGCGTGGGCCGGGTGCTCAGGGTGTATGATGGAAAGGCCGAGGTGATGTTTCGCACCGGCAAAAAGACCCTGAGCCTGAAGTACGCGGACTTAACCAGGCTGGATTGAACCAAGGAGAGGCACCATGCGCCCCGTATACACCGACAAAGACCTCAAGCCCCTCCAGGGCCGGCGCAAGCCCCCCTGGCTGCGGGTTCCCTGGCCGGGCACCGGCGATTTTCCCGAAGTGCATCGCCTCACCCGGCAGCTCTCTCTGGTGACGGTGTGTGAGGAGGCCAGGTGCCCCAACATCGGGGAGTGCTGGGGCCACGGCACCGTCACCTTCATGATCCTGGGGGATACCTGCACCCGGGCCTGTCGCTTTTGTAACGTCAAAACCGGTAACCCCCAGGGCCGGGTAGACCCCACCGAACCCTTCCGGGTGGCCGAGGCGGTAGCCCGCCTCAAGTTGAACTACGTGGTTCTGACCTCGGTAGACCGGGATGACCTGCCCGATGGCGGTGCCGGGGTGTTTGCCGAGACCATCCGGCGGATCCGGGCCAAGTCTCCCGCCACCCTCATCGAGGGATTGATTCCAGATTTCCAAGGCGACCTGGAGGCGTTGAAGACCGTGGTGGATGCGGCGCCGGATGTGCTGGGGAACAACATCGAGACGGTTCGCCGGTTAACCCCCGAGGTCCGCGATCCCCGGGCTTCCTACGATCAAACCCTCCGGGTGCTGGAGCACATTAAACGGCTGAACCCGCGCATTGTGTCAAAAACCGGCATGATGGTGGGCCTGGGCGAAACCGAGGACGAGGTGCTGGAGACCATGGACGACCTGCGGGCCGTAGGCGTGGAAGTGCTCACCATCGGCCAGTACCTGCAGCCCTCGCCCCGCCACTACCCGGTGAAGGAGTGGGTGACGCCGGAAAAGTTCCGGTTTTATCAGGAGGAGGGCCTGAAGCGGGGGTTCCTCTATGTGGCCTCGGGCCCCCTGGTGCGCAGTTCGTACCATGCGTGGGAGGCCTTTTTAGAGGCCCAGAAGAACGCCCGGTAGGGGACGCAGAGGTTTGAAGGTGAGAGGGGCGGAGGCGGCTGAAGCCGCCTCCGCCCGGTTTTTTTACCCTTCCTTCCGGAAGAGTTCGTCGACTTCCTCCTGGAGTTTCTTCACGTGCTCGGCCGAGCGCTGCAGGTCGGCCAGTTCGTGGTCCTGGAGCGGCAGGTCCAGGATCTTGTGGATTCCTTCGCTGCCCAGCACCACGGGCACGCCCACGAACACATCCTGGATGCCGTACTCGCCCTGGAGCCACACGCTGGCGGGCATCACCCGGTGTAGATCGCGGATTACGGCCTCCACCATATCGGCGGCGGCGGTGCCGGGCGCGTAGTAGGCCGAACCGGTCTTCAGCAGGGCCACGATCTCGCCGCCCCCCTTGCGGGTGCGCTCCACGATCTCCTCAATGCGCTTCTCGGGGATGAGTTCGGTAATGGGGATGCCGCCCACCGACGCGAACCGGGGCAGGGGCACCATGAGGTCGCCGTGGGTGCCGAGCACCATGGCAGTGACGTCCCGGGGGGAGACGTCCAGTTCCATGGCGATGAAGGCCCGGAACCGGGTGGAATCCAGGGCGCCGGCCATGCCCATGACCCGCTCCCGGGGGAACCCCAGCACCCGGTACGCCGTGTACACCATGGCATCCAGCGGGTTGGTCACCATGATGACGATGGCGTTGGGGGCCTTGTCCTTGATCTGCTCCGCGATGCTGCGGATGATGCGGAAGTTGGTGAGCAGGAGATCCTCGCGGCTCATACCGGGCTTTCGGGCGACGCCGGCGGTGATGACCACCACATCCGAATCCCGGATGTCCTCGTAGGAATTGGTGCCGGTGACCCGCACGGAATAGCCCAAAAGCGGGGCGGCTTCAAACATGTCCAGGGCCTTGCCCTGGGGCAGGCCCTCCACGATGTCCACCAGCACCACATCGCCTACATCCCGCATGGCCGTGTGCAGGGCCACCTCGGCCCCCACATGGCCCGCACCGATGACACTGATCTTGGGTCGCATGACAAGCCTCCTTTACGGTCCTGAAATGCTTAAACCACCAGAGTTTCCTTGTAGGTGCCGTATACCACCTTCAGGGTGTCCACGATTTCCCCTTCGGTGGCGTACCGGCGCACGGCTTCCAGCACATAGGGAATGACATTGTCGCCGCGTTCGGCCGCCCGGCGCAGGTCGGCCAGGGCCCGTTTGACGGCGTCGTTGTCGCGCCGCGCCTTCACCTCCTGGAGGAACCGCTTCTGGTCCTCCTCCAGGGTGGGGTCCAGCCTGAAGGGCGGCACCTCAATCTTTTCGTCGGGGTCCACATACTTGTTCACGCCCACCAGGATGTACTCGCCGCTTTCCACCCGTTTCTGGAACTCGTAGGCGGCGTCGGCGATCTCCTTTTTGAAGAAGCCGCGTTCCACACCGGCGATGACGCCGTCCAGGAAGGAGCCGTTGCCCATCTCCAGGATCCTGTCGAAGTACGCGTAGGCTTCGCGCTCCACCTGGTCGGTAAGCGCCTCCACAAAGTAGGAGCCGGCCAGGGGGTCAATGGTGTTGATCACGCCGATTTCGTGGGCGATCACCTGCTGGGTGCGCACGGCCAGGGTCACGGCCTTCTCCGAAGGCAGCTGCAGGGCTTCGTCAAAGGAGTTGGTGTGCAGCGACTGGGTGCCGCCGAGCACGGCCGCCAGGGCCTCAAAGGCCGTGCGGAAGTGGTTCACCTCGGGCTGCTGGGCCATGAGGGAGCAGCCGGCCGTCTGGGTGTGGAACCGCAGGCGCCAGGACTCGGGCTTTTTGGCCTTGTACCGGTTACGCATCTCCCGGGCCCAGATGCGGCGGGCCGCCCGGAACTTGGCGATCTCCTCAAAGAAGTCCAGGTGGGAGTTGAAGAAGAAGGAGAGCCGCGGCGCGAAGGTGTCCACATCCAGACCGGCCCGGATGCCGGCCTCCACATAGGCGAAACCATCGGCCAGGGTGAAGGCGAGTTCCTGCACGGCCGTGGACCCGGCCTCGCGGATGTGGTACCCGGAAATGGAAATGGTGTTGAACTTGGGGGTATGCTGGGCCGAGAACTCAAAGATGTCGGTGATGAGTTTGATGGAGGGTTCCGGCGGGAAGATCCATTCGTTCTGGGCGTGGTACTCCTTGAGGATGTCGTTCTGGATGGTGCCCCGGAGTTTGTGGGAGGGCACGCCCTGCTGCTCGCCGATGGCGATGTACATGGCGTAGATGATGAATGCCGGGGCGTTGATGGTAAACGAGGTGGATACCTGGTCCAGGGCGATGCCGTCAAACAGGATTTCAAAGTCGGCCAGGGTATCCACGGCCACGCCCTCGCGGCCCACCTCGCCCTCGGCCAGAGGATGGTCCGAGTCGTAGCCCATCAGGGTGGGCATGTCAAAGGCGGTGGAAAGCCCGGTTTGCCCCTTTTCCAGGAGGAACTTGAACCGTCGGTTGGTGTCCTGGGCGCGGCCGAAGCCGGCGAACTGGCGGATGGTCCAGATCTTGCCCCGGTACATGTTGGGGTACACACCCCGGGTATAGGGGTACTCGCCGGGGAACCCGAGGTCGCGGAGGTAATCCAGGTTCTGGATGTCCAGGGGGGTGTAGAGGTCTTTGATCTCCAGGCCGGAGATGGTTTGATAGCGGGGTTTTTGGTCTTTGAAGGCCCTGCGTTTTTGGAGCCACTGCTCAAATTTCTCGCGGATCTTGTTGAGGTCCATTGCCACACCTCCAATCCGGGCCACAGGCGCCCTTTTCGGCATATTATACGCCGAGGGTTGGGGGTGCCGAGGCGGGTTCAAAGTCCCCTAACCGGGCCAGAATACGTAGATTAGGAAACTTATTTTCCTTGACCACGGCCTGCGTGTGCTTTAGCCTATCCCCACTTTTTGCCCAAATTAAAAAAGGAGAGGTGCTATGTGGCAAAGAATAGTGGGCATGATCGTGTTGGCCGGTTCACTCATGGCGACCCCGCTCCCGCCGGGAGACGGGCCCCATCTCCAGGACATCGGTGGTCCCGACAACTTCGGGCACTACTGGAAGGACTCCAAGAACGCCTGCTCCGTACCCTTTTTCTACCGGGACCCCACCTCTGCCGGAAGTATGCTGGCCGGTGAGGAACGCAGCTATGTGCACATCCGGCTACCCTTTACCGTGACCTTTTACGGTGTGGACTACGATTCCATCTGGATCACCACAGAAGGGTTCGCCACCTTCAACAACCAGGGCCTTCTGGACTGGTCCAACTCCGCGATCCCGAGCACCGCGTCCAGCGAGCCCAACAACGCCTACTATGTGTTCTGGGACGACCTGGACCTGAGCCAGCAGGGCCGGGTGGATACCGCCACCTATGTGGTGGACGGATACCGGGTGTTCGTGATCGAGTGGGACAGTGTACAGGACTATGTGGGGAGCACCCCGCAGGGTGCCTTCACCTTTGAGTTGCAGATCTACGAGGCCGCTCCCGATTCCTTTGCCTTTGCCTACCTCGTGGTGAACGGTGG
>WGAB01000138.1 GCA_015489295.1 Caldifarciminota bacterium | reverse complement strand
TGAGGTCATGCGCGACGCCTTTTACCTGAACCCGCTTTCGCCGGCCCGCCTGTTCTACCACGCCACCCTGGGCGCCGCCCGGATGCTGGGTTGGGACCGGGACCTGGGAACCCTGGAGCCCGGCAAGTGGGCCGATCTCGTGGTGCTGGAATGGCCGCCCGATCTGCACGACGAACCCGTGGAAACGGTGCTCTCGGTACTCATCTTCACCGGCGGACACCGGTGGGTTCGGGAGGTGTACCGCGGTGGCGAACGCCTGGTTTGAAGCCCCCCGCGGCCTGTATGTCCATTTTCCCTTTTGCCGGAAAAAGTGCCCCTACTGTGGCTTCTTCGTGCTGGCCGGCCGGCACGAACTCCACGACGCCTACTGGCAGGCGGTGCTGGCGGAGGTGCGGGAACGCACGGCGCAATGGGGCCGCGAATTTGCCACCGTGTACATCGGGGGCGGCACCCCGAGCCTGAGCTCGGGCCGCAGCCTGGGCCGATTCCTGGAACAACTGTTTCGCCTGCTGGACCTTCCCTCTGACGCCGAGATCACCGTGGAGGCGAACCCCGAAACTCTGGACCGGGAACGGCTTCATGCCCTGCGGGCCGTGGGCGTGAACCGGCTAAGCATCGGTGCCCAGAGCGGCCTGGATCCTGAACTCCGGCTCCTGGGCCGCACCCATACACCCCGGGAGGTGGAACAGGCCGTGGACCGGGCCCGCCGGGCCGGCTTTGAGAACCTGAACCTGGACCTGATCTTCGGCCTGCCCGGGCAAACACCCCGGCACCTGGAGGCGAGCCTGCGCTGGGCCGTGGCCCTGGAACCCGAGCACCTTTCGGTGTACAGCCTCACCCTGGAGCCCGGCACCCTGCTTGATCGGGAGGCCCGCCGGGGTCGGTTGCAGTTGCCCGACGAGGCGACGATGGTCGCCCTGTACCGCCTGCGCGAGGATTTCCTGGAATCCCACGGCTACCGCCTGTACGAGATCTCCAACTTTGCGCGTCCGGGCTACGAGAGCCGGCATAACCTGCTGTACTGGTGCCACCGGCCCTATCTGGGGGTGGGGCTGAGTGCGGCGTCCTTCCGGTACCGCACGCCCACCGCCGGCGAGCGGTGGGTGCAGCACCGCAGCCTGGTGCGGTACCTCAAGGGTGAGCGGACGCCAGCGGTGGAGCAACTGGATGCCCGGGCCCTTTTGCTGGAGCGGGTGTTCCTGGGGATTCGGTTGCGGGAGGGGATCCGGTGGCCCGTGTCTTCGGTGCCCGAGGGGCTGGAGCCCTATGTGCGGCTGAGGAACGGGGTGCTGGCGCTCACCGCCGAGGGGCGCCTCGTGGCCGACCGCCTGGCTGTGGAACTGGCGACCTTTCTGGAGCAAGCCGGAGCGCCGCCCGATCGGGTGCTGTCAGCCCTCCGGTCTGAGGCCTGCTGAGCCTTTTTCCCGGCGTTTCGGAGATCGTGGTACCCCGGCAAGGGGTGTATGATATGCTTGGGCTTTGGGCCCACATCAAACCAAGGAGGATGTCCCATGCAGTACCGTTGGATGCTGGCCGGTGTGTTGGTGGCGGGGCTGGCCCTGGCCACCGCCAGCTGCAAAAAGAAGTCCACCGAAGGTGAAGAAACCACCACCGTGCAGAGTTTCTTCACCCTTCAGGGAGGCACCTATCACGGGGGTGACCTGCCCGAACCCTCGGGGTCTTCGGAGAACCAGCCCCAGATCCAGCAGGTGCAGGGCAATACCTCGGTGGTGCCCGGTGGCAGCAATGTGTTGACGGTAAGCGCTGCCGATCCCCAGGGGGACCTGGCGACCCTGCTGGTGGGCCTGCTGAACTTCCCCGGCTACTTTTCCATAACCTGGTCCGGCGAGAACACCATGACCATCACCCTGACCCTTGAGGCGGATCTGCCCCGCGACACCTTCGTGGTGGTGATTGCCGTGCAGGACGAGGCGGGCCATGTGAGTCCCTGGTTCCAGATCCAGGTGGTGGTGGTCCCCGTGGCCCAGGGGGAACTGCAGGTGACCCTGAGCTGGGACCAGTACAACGATCTGGATCTGCATGTGGTGCAGCCGGATGGCGAAGAGATCTACTACGGCCATCCCCAGAGCGACGAAGGCGGCTACCTGGACTTGGATTCCAACGCCGGCTGCGGCATTGACAGTGTGAACAACGAGCACATCACCTATCCGGATACGGCGGTAATCCTGGCCGGGGAGTACATCGTGCGGGTGGACTTCTGGTCCAACTGTGATGTGCCCAACCCCACCCATTACTCGGTGACCGCCCGCCGCGGCGGTACCCTGCTCCCGGTCACCTCCGGGCACAACCCGTACAGCGGCGTGTTCCAGCCTGACGAGGCGGACTACGGGGGTCAGGGGTCCGGCGTAGAGGTGATGCGGTTCAACATCGAGGGCAACACCCGGATGCTGGTGTGGCATTATCCCCAAGCCCAGGAGACGCTGTCGGAGACGGCCCGCTGGAAGCTGGAGGCGAGTCGTCGGTAAAGTCGGATCGCGGTCGGATTATGCCAGGGGCCGGGCGGTACCGCCCGGCCCCTGGCATTTCTTGAAGCCCGCTTCCCAGGCGGCGTATACTATGCCCGAAGAGGGAGGCTCCTATGGACACCATGAAGGCTTTGATGAAGGTCACTCCCGGGGAGGGGGCCGAACTCCGCGAGGTTCCCATCCCACAAATCGGTCCGGATGAAGTCCTGATACGGGTTCAAGCCACTTCCATCTGCGGCACCGACCTGCACATCTACTTCTGGGATCCCTGGGCGGCATCCCGCATCAAGCCCCCCATGATCTTTGGCCACGAAGTGGCCGGCGAGGTGGTGGAGGTGGGCAGGCAGGTAAAGGGGGTACGGGTGGGTGACTACGTGTCGGTGGAAACCCACATCGCCTGTGGCACCTGTTACCAGTGCCGCACGGGGCAGAAGCACCTCTGTGCCAACCTCAAGATCGTGGGGGTGGATACCGACGGCGCCTTCGCCGAGTACCTCAAGGTTCCCTACGAGAACGCCTGGAAAAACGATCCCTCGTTGCCGCCGGAGATTGCCACGATTCAAGAGCCCTTCGGCAACGCCGTGTACACCACCCTGGTGGAAGATGTGGCCGGCAAGCAGGTGGCGATCTTCGGGGGCGGCCCCATCGGCCTGATGGCCGTGGGCGTGGCCCGGGCCTCCGGTGCCTCGGACATCTTCCTCGTGGAGCCCACGCGCCTTCGCCGCCAGCTGGGAAGCCAGATGGGGGCCAACCACCTCATTGACCCCACCCAGGACGATCCTGTGGCCTACATCCTGGATCACACCCACGGCAAGGGGGTGGATGTCTTCCTGGAGATGTCGGGGGCTCCCCAGGCCCTGGTGCAGGGGTTTCAGGCGCTGCGAAAGGGCGGCCGGGCGTCGCTCCTGGGGATCTTCCCCGAGCCCTTCGAGGTGGACATCAACAACCTGATCGTGTTCAAGGGAGCCACGGTTTACGGCATCAACGGCCGCGTCATGTTTGACACCTGGTACCGGGCCTCGGAACTGCTGGCCTCCGGTCAGGTGGACCTCCGGCCCCTGATCACCCACCAGATTCCCCTGGAGGACTTTGCCACCGGCATGAACCTGCTCCGGCAGCGGGAGGCCGTGAAGGTGGTGATGAAACCGTAGTCATGCCGTAGGTTCCCGGAGCGGCAGGGGGTTGCCTGAAGGGCAAGGGGGTTTATCATTTCCGCCGATGCCGAAGACCCACTTTGTGGAAGACCTGAAGCGACGGGAAAATCAGGAAATCGAAGACCTCTTTGCGGTGGCCCAGGTGGAACGCCGCACCACCCGCGATGGCAACGTGTACCTCGTGGCCCGGCTCCGGGACCGAACCGGCGAGGTGGAGGCCATCGCCTTTGATCAGGTGGAGGCTCTGGAACCCGTTTTGGTGCAGGGCGAGGTGGTCTGGGTGCGGGGCCGGGTGGAACGGTTTAACCAGAACCTGCGCATCAAGGTGCAGGACGCACGGAAACCTCAGGAGGGTCAAGTGGACCTGGCCGATTACCTGCCGGCAACGCCCCGGGATATCCAGGAGCTCCTCCGGGAGGCGCGGGCGTTGCTGAACACCCTTAAAAATCCCCATCTTCGTCGGCTGTTCCGCCAGATGCTGGAGGACCCCGAGTTCCTGCGGAAGCTGCTCCGGGCTCCGGCGGCCACCACGTACCACCACAACTACCTGGGCGGGCTCCTGGAACATACCCTGAACATCCTGAAAATGGCCGACACCCTGTCCCGCATCTATCCCCACCTGGACCGCGACCTGCTCCTGGCCGGTGCCTTTTTGCACGACATCGGCAAACTGGAGGAGTACGAGATCACACCGGCTGGCATCGAGGTGACCGACCGGGGGCGTCTCCTTGGCCATATCCTGCTGGGGGTGGAGATCCTGAACCGCTACGTTCGGCGGCTTCGCGATTTCCCCCAGGAACTCCTGATGCGGCTTCAGCACATGATCCTGTCCCACCATGGCGAACTGGAATGGGGCTCGCCGGTGCGGCCAGCCCTGGTGGAAGCCCAGGTGCTGCACTTCCTCGATAACCTGGACGCCCGCATCTGGATGTTTGCCGAGGCGGCCCGCCATCCCCGGGCGCCCGGCAGCCGGTGGTCGGAATGGTGGAAACCCCTGGGCCGGATGGTGTTCATCCCTCCGGCGCCGGAGGACGAAAGGGAGGATTTGTTCGGATGACCCGGAAAACCCTGTTGATTGAAATCGGCCACGAGGAGTTGCCGGCCCGCTTCGTGAACTTCTCGGGCAGCCGCCTGCTGGAAGGACTGCTTCGGGTGTTCCAGGAGGCAAACCTGGATCACGGACCGGCCCGCTGGCTCGCCACCCCTCGCCGCACCGCTGTGCTCATCCACGAGGTGCCCGAAGCGACCCCGGAGCGGGTGGAGGAGGTACAGGGGCCACCTCGAAAGGTGGCCTACGATGCCGAGGGACGCCCCACCCGCGCCCTCGAGGGGTTCCTCCGGAAACTGGGCATCTCGGAAAAGGATGTGGAAATCCGGCAGGTGGGCAACCGCGAGTATGTGGTGGGCCGGGTGGTGCGGCCACCGGTGCCCCTGGCCGACATTCTGAACCAGCATCTGGCTGCCCTGCTGGAGGGCATCCCCTTTGCCAAAACCATGCGCTGGGGCCCGCCTCTGCGGTTTCCCCGGCCTCTGCGCTGGCTCGTGGTGCTCCACGGCTCCGAGGTGCTGCCCGTGGAGGTGGCCGGGCTCCAGGCCGGCCGGCACACCTACGGCAACCGCCTGGCCGCTCCCGGCCCCTTTGAACTTCCAGAGGCCGAGGCCTATGAGGAGGTGCTGAAAAGCGCCTTCGTCATCCCCGATTTCCAGGAACGCCGGGCTGCCGTGCTCCAGGAGATCCAGCGGGCCGCCGCCGAGGTGCAGGGCCGGCCCGTGGACGACGGGGAACTCGTGGACGAGGTGACCAACCTGGTGGAACACCCTACGGCCATCCTGGGGCGGTACGCCCCGGAGTTCCTGCAGTTGCCCGCCCCCATTGTGATCACCGCCATGAAGCAACACCAGCGGTACTTCGCCGTGCTCCACCCGGAGGACGAGGAGCGGCTGTTGCCGTACTTCGTGGCCGTGATCAACAACCCCAAGGCCGACCCCGAACTGGTACGCCGGGGCCTGGAGGAAGTGCTGGTGGCCCGGCTCGAGGACGCCCGGTTCTACTTTGAGACCGATACCCGCCGGCGCCTGGAGGAACGGGTGGAAGACCTTAAAAGCGTGGTGTGGTTCAAGGGGCTGGGCAGTGTGTACGACAAGGTGCAACGGGTTCGGGCCCTTGTGGACCATCTGGTGACCCTGCTGACGCCCCGGATCTCCCTGGATGTCGAGGCGTTGCGCCGGGCGGCCTTGCTTTACAAGGCCGACATTACCACCGAGATGATCCGCGACGGCAAGGAGTTCACCAAGCTGGAGGGCACCATCGGCCGGTATTACGCCTTGAAGGACGGCGAACCCGAGGCCGTGGCCCACATCATTGAACAGTGTCACCGCCCCCGGTTCTCGGGTGACCGGCTGCCCGAACGGATCGAAGCCGCCCTGCTGGGCATCGCCGACCGGGTGGACACGTTGGTGGCCCTGCTGTCCACGGGTTACGAACCCACCGGAGCCCAGGATCCCATGGGGCTCCGTCGCCTGGCCTACGGGCTCATCGACCTGATCCTGGCTTTCCGGTTGCCCCTGGACCTGGACCGGCTCTTCGGGGCCGCCGACTTCTCCGGGGAGGCCCGTCAGCGGGCTGTGGACTTCGTGTTGCGCCGGTTTGACCATTACCTGGAGGAGCGGGAGGGGATCCGTTATGACATCGTGGATGCCGTGATCGGCTCCGGTATCCGCAACCTCCTGGTTCTCGCGGACCGGGCCCGGGTTCTGCACCGCATGATGCAGGAGAAGCCCGAAGACTTTGAAAAACTGGTCATCGGCCAGAAACGCCTGGCCAACATCCTCAAAACCTCGCCGCCCGAGCCCGGCGAGCCCGATCCGACCCTCTTTGAAAAGCCCGAGGAGGAGGCCCTGTACCGGCGGGTACTGGAGGTGGAGCCCCGGTATCTGCAGTTCCTGGACCAGGGGGCGTACGACCGGGCCCTCTCCCTGCTCTTGGAAACCCGGCCGTACATCGATGCCTTCTTCGACCATGTGTTCGTCATGGTGGACAACCCCGAGGTGCGGCAGAACCGCCTCCGCCTCCTCGAAAAAACCCGCAGCCTGTACGCCCGTTTTGCCGACTTTTCGAGGATTGTGGTGGCCGGGGAATAGGGAACGGGTTACCGGCGGCCGAAGCGGCGCTCCAGTTCTTCCCGTGAAAGCACGATGAGGATGGGGCGCCCGTGCGGGCAAAAGTAGGGGTTTTCGGTGGCAAAGAGCTGTTCCAGAAGGCTTTGCATCTCCTCGGGCGACAGCGGGTCGCCGGCCTTTACGGCCGCCTTGCAGGCCAAGGTTTTCAAAAGACCCAGGGTGACGTCCGGCAGCCGCTTTTGCCGCTGCACTTCCTCCAGAAGGGCCAGGAACGACTCCTTGGTGATCTCCTCCAGGATGTCGGGGATGCCCTTGAGGGAGATGCTGTTGCCCGACAGGAGTTCCACCACGAAGCCGGCCTTTTTCAGAGCCTCCAGGTTCTGCTCCACCCACCGCCGCTGGGCGGGCGTGAGGTCCAGCACGATGGGAAACAAAAGCAGCCGCACGTTGACCTCACGGTTCTTCAGGCGTTCGTACAGCACCCGTTCGTGGGCCACATGCTGGTCAACGATCACCAGGCCGGACTCCACCCGGGCCACGATGTAGGTATTGTCCACCTGAAAAAGCGGCACGGCGGTAACGGCCCGGCCCTCGGCAGAGGCCGGGGGATTTGGGGCCTGAGATTCTGGGGCGCCAGCGGTGGACGGCGCCGATCGGCCCTGGAACAGCGAGCCCTCGCCGATCTCCAGGGGGCGGTGGGCGGGCGGTGCCGGCGAATAGGACACGAGTTTGAGCCTGGGCTTGAGGGTTTGTTCCATCTGGGTCCGCAGGGCCGCGCCCACGGCCTTCAAGATCTTTTCAAAGATGCGGATCCGGCGGGCGAACCGCGCCCGCTGCTTGGCCGGGTGGATGTTGAAGTCCACGCCCTCCGGAGGCACCGTGAGGTAGAGCACGAACTCCGGGTACTGCACCGCGGTATCGTAGGCCCGGTGCACAGCGGCCCGCAGACGGTCATCCTGGATCCGGCGGCCGTTCACGAGGAGCACCTGCACCAGCGGGCGGCTCTTGAGTTTATCCGGCCGGGACACAAAGCCGTACACCTCCACGCCCGAGGGATAGGTGCGGTGCACCTCCAGGGTATCCTGGAGCCATTCCTCGCCGTAGATCTGGCGGACGCGGGTTGCGCGGTCGGCGGGCTCCAGGTGGTAAACCTCCTGGCCGTCTACCGTGAGCCTGAAGGCCACTTTGGGATGGGCCAGGGCATAGGTGCCCACCAGTTCAATGATCCGGCGGGTTTCCATATAGTCGGGGCTCAGGAAGTGCCGCCGGGCCGGAAAGTCGTAAAAGAGGTCGCGCACCTCTACGGTGGTCCCCGGCGGATGGGCCGCCGGTTCTTGCCGCACCACCCGGGTTTTTTCAAACTCCACGCGCCACCCGTCCTCGGCCTCCCGGGGTCGGGACACGATGGTGAGCCGGGCCACCGAGGCAACGGCATACAGGGCTTCCCCCCGGAACCCCAGGGTGGCCACCCGGCCGAGGTCTTCGGGCTCCTGGATCTTGGAGGTGGTGAACCGCTGGACCGCCAGGGGGATTTCTTCGGGGGTCATGCCGATGCCGTTGTCCTGTACACGGATGCGGCGTTTGCCGCCCTCCTCGATCCAGATCTGGATCTCGGTGGCGCCAGCGTCCAGGGCGTTTTCCACCAGTTCCCGCACCACCGAGGCCGGATTTTCCACCACCTCCCCGGCAGCGATGCGGGCGACGACGGCTTCGGGGAGTTTACGAATCCTCATGGGAAGAGCCCTGGGCCTTCAGGCGGTCGGTGAGCCGGTGTTCAAATTCCCGGGCCATGAAGTAGCCCTGCTGCCGCAGATGGTACCTCAGGGCCAGGGCCTCCAGGATGGCGGCCAGGTTCTTGCCCGGGATCACGGGCAGGGTATAGTGGGGCAGGGCCACGCCCAGGAACTCGCGGTGTTTCACCTCCAGGCCCAGGCGATCCAGGTCACGGCCCTGATCGTAGGACACGAAGGCCACGTGCATCTCCACGCGTTTGCTCTCGCGGGTGGCGTGGACGCCGAAGAGCAGGGCCAGGTCCAGGAGGCCCACGCCCCGGATTTCCAGGTACCGCCGTTGCAGGGGATCATCGGCGGCCGACATGCCCAGCAGCTGGCCCCGGGGATAGTGGCGAAGCCGGATCAGGTCGTCGCCCACCAGCACATGGCCCCGCTGCACGAGGCCCAGGGCGCATTCCGACTTGCCGATGCCGCTGGGGCCGGTGATCAGGATGCCCACGCCGTACACGTCCACCAGGGTGCCGTGGAGCACCTGTACCGGGGCCAGCAAATAGGCCAGGGCGTCGGAAACCTGGTAATGCAATTCGTCCAGCGGCAGGGGAGAGGTCAGCAGGGCGATACCCTTTTGGGTGAGGACGTCGGCCAGGGGCGTGGGAATGGTTTGCGAGTCGGGCAGGATCAAGGCCGCGGGCTTGAGGGCCAGGATGCGTTCGGCCAGGGGCAGGTTTTCGGGCGGATGCTGCAGCAGCTGCACCTCAGCCGGGCCCAGCAGCCACACCGCACCCTCGGGAATCGGTTCGGCATAGCCCAGAAGGGCCAGGCCAGGCCGGACCACCAGGGCGCTCTGAATCAGGGTGGTAAGGGTGTTCTCGGATGAAAGGGCCTGCAGTCGGTGCCGCTCGGTGCGGAACCGGAGCAAATCCTGTACCTTCACCCGGGACGGAGCCTGGGACATGGAAAAAAGGCCTCAGGCCTCGAATTCCACAACCCGCTCGTGGTTTTTCCGGCGGGCCTCCAGCTTGAGCTTCTCCTCGTAGCGCATCAGCTGGCCCTTCAACTTGTCCTTAATCTGGTCGATCACCTCAAAGGGGTCCTTGCCTGTGCTCGTGGCCTTGAGCACGGCCCCCTTGACCTTCACCACCGTGGTGGCGTTGAAGCGTCCCCGTTCCTCGGCAATGACAAACTCCCCATCCACAATGTGATTGGAATACCGATCCAGGTTGCCCAGACGCTTTTCCAAGTATTCCCGAATGCGGTCCTTGATGAGGTCATCCTCCAGATTTTTGAACACCACCTGCAGCTTCATGAACCTTACCTCCTTTTAATGGGGGTTGCGACCCGATGGGGGAAAATGGATGACGTTGACCGAGCCTGATCCTCATGGCACACCCATAGGTTATAGGGCCAGCAAACCCAGGGCAAGGAGCCGTACGGCCAGGCCTGCGAGCAGTCCGGCGGCCAGATCGTCCAGCAAGATGCCCCAGCCGCGGGGCAGGGTTTCCAGGCGGCGGAGGGGGCCGGGTTTTCCGATGTCCAGCACCCGGAACCCCACGAGGGCGAGGATCACGAGCCCGGGGTCCTTGGGCACCAGGGCCAGGGCTGCGAGCACGCCGGCCACCTCGTCCAGCACGAACCAGGAGGGGTCAGGATCGTCGCCGGCCAGGAGATGGCCCAGCGCCACGGTAAAGAGGGCCACAGGTACTGCCACCACCCAGAGGAAC
>WGAB01000137.1 GCA_015489295.1 Caldifarciminota bacterium | reverse complement strand
CCCCGGAATACGGCCACGGCCTGGACGGCATCCTACGGAAACTCGGCAACAAGATCGTGGGCATCCTCAACGGCCTGGACTACGAGGTGTGGAACCCGGCCACCGACCCGGCCCTCTTTGCCCGGTACACCGCCCGCAATGTGCGGCGCGGCAAAACCCTGAACCGCAAAGGACTGCTGGAATCCCTGAAGATGCCGGACCTGGGGCTGCCGCTGGCGGGCATGGTGTCGCGCCTGGCCGAGCAAAAGGGCATTGATCTCGTGGCCGCCGCCCTGGAACAAGCACCGGACCTCGGGTTCCAGTTCGTAATCCTGGGCACGGGCGACAAGAAGTACCACGATCTCCTGAGCGAGATCGCCCGGCAACATCCGGACCGGGTTTCCGTGACCCTGGCCTTTGACGCCACGCTGGCCCGCCGCATCTACGCCGCCTCCGACTTCTTCCTCATGCCCTCCCGGTTTGAACCCTGTGGCCTGGGCCAGATGATCGCCCTGCGGTACGGCACCCTGCCCATCGTGCGCGCCACCGGCGGCCTGAAGGACACCGTGGTGGATGTGGCCCATCCCGAGGGGTACGGCTTCGTGTTTGAACCCTACGAGGCCCGGGCCTTCCTGGATACCCTCCGCCGGGCCCGCGCCTTTTACGACCAGAAAAAGGCCCTGCTCCAGGCCATCCGCCGCGGCATGAAACTGGACTTTTCGTGGGACCGCTCGGCCCGGCAGTACGAGGAACTGTATCGCCGGGCCCTGAAACCCTGAGGGGGACCCATGGAACCCTATCCCCTGGAACCCTTCCGCATCAAGATGACCGAGCCCGTGCGGCCCACCACCCGCGAGGAGCGGGAACACCTGCTCCAGAAGGCCGGCTACAATGTGTTCCGCCTGCCCTCCTGGAGCATTCTGGTGGACCTGCTGACGGACTCGGGCACCGGAGCCATGAGCCAGGAACAGTGGGCCGCTCTGTTCCTGGGCGACGAGGCCTACGCCGGCGCCCGCAGCTTTGAACGGTTCCAGGCAGCGGTCCAGGACTACACCGGCAAACGCTTCGTGCTGCCCGTGCACCAGGGCCGCGCGGCCGAAAAGATCCTGGCCCAGGCCCTGATCCAGCCCGGCGATACCGTGATCTCCAACACCTTCTTTGACACGACCCTGGCCAACTTCCTGTTTCGCGGCGCCCGGGCCGTAGAACTGCCGGCCCCGGAATCCCACGACTTTGAGAGCGATGCCCCCTTCAAGGGCAATGTGGACCTGGCGGCGCTGGAACAAACGCTCCAGGACCTCAAACGCCGCGGCCAGCGCGTGGCCCTTTTCACCATGACCATTACCAACAACACCCGGGGCGGCCAGCCGGTGTCGCTGGACAACCTGCGCCGCACCGCCGAGGTGCTGAAGGCCTACGAGGTACCCTTTCACATTGACGCCTGCCGGGCCTCGGAAAACGCCTATTTCATCAAGAAACGCGAGCCCGGCCAGGAGAGCCGGAGCATCGCCGAAATCGTCCGCGAGAGCCTGTCCTTCGCCGATGTGGTCACCATGAGCACCAAAAAGGACGGGCTCGCCAATGTGGGCGGCTTCATCGCCACCGACCGGGAGGACCTGTATCGGGAGTTCAGCCAGTACCTGGTGCTCTGGGAGGGGTTCCTTACTTACGGCGGCCTCAGCGGCCGCGACCTGGAGGCCATCGCCGTGGGCCTGAAGGAGTCGCTGGAGGAAACTTACTTGGCGTACCGCATCGGCCAGGTGGCCTACCTGGCCTCGGGCCTCCGCGAGCAGGGGGTGCCCGTATACTGGCCGCCCGGCGGCCACGCCGTGTATGTGGACGCCAAGGCCTGGCTGCCCCAGATCCCCCGGGAGCAGTTTCCCGGGCAGGCGCTGGTGGTGGCCCTGTATCGGGAGGGCGCGGTGCGCGCCGTGGAACTCGGCTCGCTGATGTTCGGCAAGGAAAAACAGGTGGAACGCGAACTCGTCCGCATGGCCCTGCCCCGCCGGGTGTATACCCAGCGGCACCTGGATCATGTGCTGGAAACCTTCAGGCGGCTGGCACCGGAACGGCACCGGCTCCACGGGTTTCGGATCGTGTACGAGCCGCCGTACCTGCGGCACTTTCTGGCTGAACTGGCACCTGTGGCCCCATGACCACCCGTCCGCCGCTCCCGGAAATCCAGGGGCGTATTCTCGCAACCTTGGGCCCGGCATCGGAACAGGAATCCGTGATCCAGGGCCTGGCCGAGGCCGGCGCCCGGGGGTTCCGGTTCAACTTCAGCCACGGCACACCGGAAGAGCACCTGGAAACCCTGCAACGCCTGCGCCGCGTGGAACAACGCCTGGGCATTCCCCTGGCCGCCATCCAGGATCTGCCGGGCCCCAAGATCCGGATCGGGCCGGTCGCCCAGGATCGCGTCCGGCTGCAACGGGGCCAGGAGTTCCTGCTCTATGACACCGAACGGCCGGGCGACTACCAGGGCGTGTGGGTCAAACTCCCGGGCTTCTGGAAGGCCCTTAAGCCCGGCGACCGGGTGATCCTGGGCGACGGCGAAATTGAACTGGAGGTGCTGGACCCCGGGCCGCCGGTCAAAACCCGGGTGCTGCGGCCCGGCCTCCTGCGGAGCGGCAAAGGGGTGACCCTGCCCGCGGGCCCGTACCTGCCCTCCCTGGGCCCCCGGGACCGGCAACTGCTCCAGATCGGGCTCCAGGCCGGCTTTGACTACATCGCCCTTTCCTATGTGCAGCATCCCCGCGACCTGGAGGAGGCCCGCGACCTGCTGCGCGATACCTCGGCCCGCCTGATGGTCAAAATTGAACGCCGGGAGGCTCTGGACCACCTGGAAACCCTGGTGGATCTGGCCGACGCGGTGATCGTGGCCCGGGGCGACCTGGGGCTGGCCGTGGACCTCACCGAACTGCCCCATCTCCAGCGTCGCATCATCCAGGTGGCCCGGCGGTACCACCGGCCCGTGCATGTGGCCACCCAAACCATGGCCTCCATGGTGGAGTACCCCCGGCCCACTCGCGCCGAGGTCACCGATGTCACCCTGGCCCTGCTGCAGGGCGCCGATGGCATCCTGCTGTCCGATGAAACGGCCGTGGGCCGGTACCCGGTGGACACGGTGGCCTGGGCCCGGCGCATCCTCAAAACCGCCGAGGAGCATCTGCGGAACCTGCCGGCCCTCCGCCCCCGGGAAACCCCGGCGGAGGCCCTGGTGGATGCGGCCGTGGACCTCGCGCACCGGGTGCGGGCGCGGTGCCTGATCGCGCCCACCACCTCCGGAGCCACGGCCCTCCGGCTCAGCAGCCGCCGGCCCCGGCTCCCCATCTTTGCGGTGACCCCAAGCCAGACCGTGGCGCGGCAGATCCACATCGCCTTCGGCGTGGAACCGGTGATCGGCGAGGAGCCCACGCTGCCGGCCCTGCTCCGGTCGGTGGTACACCACATCGGCCGGTGCCTGCCCGACCTGCAGCCCGAAGACCAGTGCGTCATTCTGGTGGGCCTGCCCCTGCGGGTCCCGGGCAACACCAACACCCTGCTCCTCCGCCGGTGGCACCAGCTGCAGGCAGCCGAGGTCGAAACCTTGATCTGATCCCCGCCCTTCCGAAGCCTTCGGTCTTTTTTCTACCCGTATATCCTATCCTTCACCGCCCTTGACCCAGCGCCTCGAAAGGGGTATAAATCGGGCAGACCTCCTGAAGATATTCGGGGAAGTGTGGGGGTAAGGAAACGGTTCTCTTCGTTCCTTCCTCCTGTTTCCCCCAATGAGGGTTCGGCTTAACAAGGAGGTGTGTGATGTGGTACGGAGTCCTATGGCTCTGTATCGTGTCCCAGATCTCTGGGACCCCTGCCCTCTCTCCGGGGACCCGCTCGGTCCCCAACCTCCTCAACTACTCCGGCTTCCTCGCCAACTCCTCTGATACCACCCCGGTCAACGGCAACCTCACCATGACCTTCAGTATCTGGTCCGAAGCCACCGGTGGCACCCAGTACTGGTCCGAAACCCACCCCAATGTTGAGGTCAACAGGGGGTATTTCCATGTTCTTCTCGGGTCCTCAACACCCCTACCCGACTCCATCTTTGACGGCAGGGATCTCTACCTTGAGATCGCCATCGGCTCCGAGGTTCTTTCGCCGAGGAAACGCATCGTGAGCGCCGCCCATGCGTTTCACAGTTTGTACGCCGACACGGCGCTCTTTAACCTCGGAGGATACTGGTCCCTGCAGGACAACGTTCTCTTTACAAAAGGCCCCTATGGCCTGGCCAGAGTCGGTAACACCCTCTACGGTGATTCAGCCTATACCCATGTGAATTTGGGGGTGAGTTCAACCACCGGCGCGTCGGACCATCCTTATCCCTATGCAGCAGTCTTGAGCGGGTTCGCCAACAGCGCACAAAACCAGGGAGCTGTAGTAACCGGAGGGCAACACAATCAGGTTCTCGGTTCCTTTTCGTCCATCACAGGTGGGGGATACAACACAATCCGAGGTGATGTAGGTTTCATCGGTGGAGGTGTTCTCAATGAAATCGAATCTGGCAGCCCAAATGCAACCATAGGGGGCGGATACGGGAATAAAACTTATGGCCAATATGCGACCATCGGCGGAGGGCATGCGAACGTTACCCTTGATGAAGCTGCCACGATAGCAGGTGGTGCATACGACTCTGCGGGGTATTATGCCACCGTTGGCGGAGGGTATAGAAACAGGGCAAAGGAATCCTATTCAACGGTCGCAGGAGGCCGCGAGAACACGACCTCCGGCCAGTATGCAACGGTGGCAGGTGGTGTGGCAAACGAAGCCTCTGGTTCGTATGCCACCGTATCCGGGGGGATCTCCAATGCTGCGGGAGGAGCCACAAGTGTGGTGGCAGGCGGAAACCACAATGAAGCCTCTGGTTCGTATGCATCGGTTTTAGGAGGTAATCGGAATCAGGCAGCAGGGGACTATGCTACTGTGGGAGGTGGAACAGACAATTTTGCAGGGGGTACGAACTCCGTAATATGTGGCGGGAGCTCTGACACGGTGACCACCGGTGCCTATGTCTCAGTGATTGCTGGCGGTGACCACAACAAAATTCTCGGTATCCGTGCGGGCATTCTCTCCGGCGCATACAACAGGGTAAAAGACAAATACGGTGCAATCCTGGGCGGCTACAACAATGTGACCGAACGAGAGGCCTCTACGGTAGGAGGCGGAAAGTGGAACAGGGCCTATGG
>WGAB01000136.1 GCA_015489295.1 Caldifarciminota bacterium | reverse complement strand
CCACCGGATCGCCGAAGGCGGCCAGTTTTTCGTTGAACCGCTTGGTTTCCAGAGCGCACACCTCGGTGTCCAGCGAGGGCACGGCGATCAGCACCTGCACCTTGCCTCTGGCGCCGCCCACGGTTTTCTCGGCGAGATCCTTGGTAACCACCACGACTTCCGGGGCCTCGTCCCCCACCTTGACGATCCGATCTCCCCCCACCTTCACGGGATGGCCCTTCAGCGTGACCTGCAGCATGGGATTGCCTCCTTAATTGAGTTTGCCTGACCAACATTATAAACCATTCTGGGCCCGCCCCGGCCCTCTTGTATAATTGCCGCATGCGGCTGCAGGTGGAAACCCTGACGGTGCATCCGGCCCGCCCCTTCGCCATTTCCCGGGCCACCACGGCCGAGAAAACGGTGATTCTCGTGCGCATCGGCCGGGGCGTGGGCGAGGCCGCAGCCTACAGTTCCCACGGCGATACCCTGGAGGGTGTGCTGGCCTTCCTGAAACAGGCCGAAGGGGTGCTGGGCGACGATCCCTTTGACTTGGAGGGCCTTGAGCAACGACTCCACCGCCTGGCCGCCGGCCACACCTCGGCCAAGAACGCCATCCTCATGGCCCTCTACGACCACATCGGGCAGGAACTGGGTGTGCCCCTGTACCGGCTGCTCGGGCTTTCGGGCGAGGCCGTACCCACCTCCTACACCATCGGCCTGGGCACGCCCGAAGAGATGGTGCGGGATCTGAAGGCCCACCCCGAGTTTTCCGTGTACAAGATCAAGGTGGGGGTGCCCGGCGACCTGGAACTCCTCCAGGAACTGCGGCGCCACACCGACAAGCCCTTCCGTGTGGATGCCAACGGCGGCTGGCAGCCCAAGGAGGCGGTCCGGAAGATCCGGGAAATGGCCGACCTGGGGGTGGTGCTGGTGGAACAGCCGGTGCCGCCCGACGACCTGGAGGGCCTGGCCTATGTTACCCGGCACAGTCCGATTCCGGTCATCGCCGACGAGAGCGTGCACACCGCCGCCGACCTGCCGGCCTTGGTGGGGCGGGTGGACGGCATCAATATCAAACTGGCCAAGAGCGGCGGCCTCCGCGAGGCCCTGCGGATGATCCACATCGCCCGGGCCTTTCACCTGCGGGTCATGCTGGGCTGCATGGTGGAAACCTCGGTGGGCATCACCGCCGCCGCTCACATCGCGTCGCTCGTGGACGATGTGGACCTGGACGGCGCGTACCTGTTGGCCGACGATCCCTTTGAGGGCGCCTGGATCCAGGACGGCAGGATCCATCTGCCCCAGCGGCCGGGCCTCGGGGTGGTCCCCCGGGCCGCCGAAACACTGGAAAACCCTTGAAAAGCCGATATTTCCTTGAGTTTTCAGGGGCGACGCTGCATCATCTAAGGGCGGCAAAGTGAAGGCTCTTCAAGATTTTCTCCACGCGATCCAGTTCCGCCTGCTGGGGAAATGGTTGTTCCTGGGCGGGGCGGTAGGGATCGTTGCAGGCCTGGGCGCTGTCCTGTTCCACTGGCTGCTGGGGGTCGTGAGCCACTGGGCCCTGGGCCAGGTGGCCGGCGTCGTGATGCCGGTGCCCGCAGGGGAGGGGGGTGGGCCCGAAGTGTTCCAGTTCTCGGTGGCTCACCGGTGGCTGCTCCTGGTGATTCCCACCATCGGCGGCCTGATCTCGGGAATCCTGATTTACACCTTTGCGCCGGAGGCCGAGGGCCACGGCACCGACGCCGTCATTGAGGCCTTTCACCGCCGCGGCGGACTGATCCGCCCGATCGTGCCCGTCATCAAGGTGATCGCCAGTGCCATCACCATCGGCACCGGGGGCTCGGCGGGCCGTGAGGGGCCCATCGCCCAGATCGGCGCCGGCTTCGGCTCGGTGCTGGCCCGGGTGCTGCGGCTGCCTGTGCGCGACCGCCGTATTCTGACCATCGCCGGCGTCGGCGGCGGCATCGGCGCCATCTTCCGCGCACCTCTGGGCGGTGCCCTGTTCTCGGTGGAGGTGCTTTACAGCCGGCCCGACTTTGAGTCCGACGCCGTGGTGCCCTCCATCATCTCGGCCATCTTCGCCTACAGCATCTTCGGCCTGGTGTACTCCTTTACCCCCATCTTCAGCACCCATCCGTACCGGTTTTCCGTGGTGGAACTGCCCTTCTTCGGCCTCCTGGGCCTGGTGCTCGTGCCCTTCGGCTTTGTGTATGTGCGGGTGTTCTACGGCACGCGGGATCTCTTCCGGGCCTGGCAGGCGCCCAACCACATCAAGCCCATGGTGGGCGGCCTGCTTTTGGGCCTCATCCTGATGGCCTTTCCCTATGTGATGGGCACCTCTTACGGCTGGCTGCAACTGGCCCTGTTGGGCAAACTGACCCTGGGCCTGCTCATCGGCATCGCGCTTTTGAAGATCCTGGCCACGGCCCTGACCATCGGCTCGGGCGGCTCCGGCGGCGTGTTCGCCCCGTCGCTGGTCATCGGGGCCATGCTCGGGGGTGCCTTCGGCGTGGTGATGCAGCACCTGTTCCCCGCGCTGATCCACGACAGCACGCCCTTCGCGCTCGTGGGCATGGGCAGTTTCTTTGCCGCCGTCGCCAAGGTGCCGCTTTCCACCCTGGTGATGGTGGCGGAGATGACCGGCAACTACGATCTGCTGGTGCCCATGACCCTGTCCATGTCCCTGGCCTACCTCTTTTCCGGCCGCTGGAGCATCTACGAGAGCCAGGTGCCGAGTCGGGTGGACTCGCCGGCCCATCAGGGCGAGTTCCTGACCGACATCCTGGAGGACATCCAGGTGAAGGATGCCGCCGAGTTGCCGGTGTTCGTGCCCCACTTTCCCCAGGAGATGCCTATCCAGGAGGCCCTGCGGCGGGCCGCCGAAACCCGGTTCCACTGTTTCCCCGTGGTGGACAAAAAGGGCAACCTGCGGGGGTTTCTGTATGCCGACGACCTGCGGTCCATCCTGTTTTCCGGTGAGATGGGCACCCTGAGCCCCATCCTGATCGTGGGCGACATCGCCCAGGAGCGGGTGCCCACCCTAAAGCCCACCGACAACCTGCAGAAGGCCCTTTCGGAGTTCATCAAAACCGGCTACGAGGAGTTGCCGGTGGTGGATGAGCAGGGGAAGTGCATCGGTGTGCTGTCGCGGCGCGACCTCATGTCCGCCTACGACCGGGAACTGCTGCGGCGCCGTCGGCTGATGGAAGAGGAAGCTGTCTCTTATACACAT
>WGAB01000135.1 GCA_015489295.1 Caldifarciminota bacterium | reverse complement strand
GCTGGGTAGGCGAATCGGGCGTGATGAACTCGGGGAACTGCTCCTCCAGCTGTTTGAGTTCGCGCATCAGCTCGTCGTACTCAGCGTCCGAGATGACAGGATCGTTCAGCACGTAGTACCGGTAATTGTGGTAGTTGATGAGCTCCCGAAGCTCCTCGATTCGTTTCTTGGCCTCTTCTCTGGTCATGGTTCAACCCCCTGTTTGCCCATAACTTACACCGCCTTCCGGCGCAGTGTCAACGGCCCGGCTAACCGAAGGTTTTAAGGAATTCAGAGGAGCCGAACCGGTCAGAACACCGATCCTCCAGGGTTCATAAGCCTCGGTCCAGGACACAACGAAAACGCCCGGACTCTGTTGAATTTCAAAAGTTCTCATACGTTTCAGGGTTAACCCCTGTCGGTCCTTGACAACCCTCCCCGGGTTCCTTTAAAGTTGCCCGTGGAAACGGCCGAATTGAAAAGGCAAGAGTTGTCCACAGCATAGACCGCCAAGGGGGTGAGAAGATGGAACGCTGTGGACCCCTGGGCCGGAGGTTTAGGGGTTTTCCGCTTCCGGCCTTTTTCCTGTTCGCCGTACTTCTGATCGGGTTCCCTCTCGGTGCCCAGTCGCCCACCTGGACCTTTCATCAGAGCGGCATGCACATGGTGCCCGATGACGTTCTGGATCTCCTCCAGGGGCCCGACGGCACCCTGTATCTGGCTGGCTACGATTCCCAGCCCACCTGGAACTCGCCCGACCGTCGGCACACCTTTATTCTGGCCCTTTCGCCCTCAGGCCAGGTGCAGTGGCAATGGATCCCCGAGATGGGTGTGGCCACGAGTTTGGCCCTGGATCCCCAGGGAAATCTGGTGGTGGCCTCGGCCGAGGATTCCAGGGCTGTGCTCCGAAAATTCACGAGCGACGGCTCCTTGCTGCTTCAGCGCTCCTACAACCCCGCCGGCATCTCCACCCTGCCCCTGGATGTGGCCGTGGATTCCGCAGGGTTCATGTACCTGGCCGGTTACTTCGTGTTTTCCATTCGCCTGCGGCGTTTTGCGGTGTTGAAAACCGATCCCTATGGCAACCTCCTGTGGAACCGGGGATCCCCGGGCGTGTGGGACGAGGCACGGCAGATCCAGGTGACCCCCACGGGCCACGTGCTGGTGGCCGGGCATGTGTGCACCAACCTGGCGGAAGACGCAGACATCCACTGGCGACGGCTGGACGAAGAAGGGCACCTGGTGGCCGCTTACACCTACAACGGCCCTGCTGGTTCCAACGATGACCTGGTCAGACTCCTCTACGACCCGGCCACCTCTTCCGTGTACCTCGGGGGCAATGTGGCCACGGCCCCCGGCTGCTGGAGCCCCTGGGTGGCCCGGCTGTATTCCATGGGCACCCCCTACTGGACCCGCAGCCTGGTGTCGGCCGATACCTTCGCGGTGCTCACCGACCTCGAACTCGGCCCCGAGGGAGAGGTGTATGTCCTCGGCAACCTGCAGGTGGACGACACCTGGAAAGGGTTTGTGGCCAAGGTGGACCGATGGGGCCAGGTGCGGTGGCGGCAGGTGCCCTTTGAGGGCCAGTCCTCCTGGTTCAACGACCTGGCCCGCCAGGGCGACCGGCTGTACCTCACCGGCAAAACCTGGACCGCTTCCACGGTGTGGGGCACGGTGGTGCAACTGGATACCGCCGGACTTTCTCCGGATCCGGTGCTCTTTACCCTGCCCGGGGCCCTTCAAACCGAAGGGGTACGCCTCGTGGTCGACTCTGCCCACCATGTGTTTGTCGCCGGGAAGGTGCTGTATCCGGAAACCGGCCAGGACATCTTCGTGGCTGGCTTCGGCGAACCCTGGCGGGTGGAAGAATGGACCTCCGGTGCCCCTTCGACACCCCGGTTCTGGGTGATCGGCCTGCGGCGCGCCCTCAAGGTGCAGAGCCTGGATCATCGGGCACTGCCTCCGGTGACCCTGTACGACCGGACGGGGCGGAGGGTCGGGGCGTACCGGAACCCTACACCGCTTGCCGTGTTCCACCACCTCCAGCCCGGTGTGTACTTTGTCCGGATTCAGGATCGGGTGTTTAAAACGGTGGTGTACCCATGATG
>WGAB01000134.1 GCA_015489295.1 Caldifarciminota bacterium | reverse complement strand
GGCCTATTTTCCGTATCAGACCCTCATCGGGGAGCGGCAACGCCCATGACCCACCCGTCCACCCTGCGCACCCGCATTCTTACGGCCATCCGGCGGTACCGCATGATGGAACCCGGCATGAAGGTGCTCGTGGCGGTCTCCGGCGGCGCCGATTCGGTGTTCCTCCTGCACTGGCTGGTGCACCTGAAACCCATCCTGCAGGTGGACCTGGCCGTGGCCCACCTGGACCACCGGCTGCGCCCCGACTCCGACGAAGACCTGCGGTTTACCGCCGAACTGGCCGACACACTGCACCTTCCCTTTTTCGGGCGCCGCCTTCCCGAGCCCCTGCAGAAACGGCCCGGCCAGAACCTGGAAGAGCAGGCCCGGCTGGCCCGCCTGGCCTTCCTGGAGGAAACCCTCCGGCGCTGGGGCGGCCACCGCATCGCCCTGGGCCATACCCTGACCGATGCCGCCGAAACCTTTCTGTTCCATCTGTTTCGGGGCGCAGGTTTTACCGGCCTCGCCGGCCTGCGGCCGGTGCGCCTGCCCTATGTGCGGCCCCTGATCCTCATCCGCCGCGACGAGGTGCGCCAGTATCTGAAAAAGGAAGGCATCCCCTACCGCGAAGACCCCACCAACCTGGACCTGGAACGCACCCGCAACTTCCTGCGGCTTCGGGTGATCCCTCTGCTGGAGGAACGGTTCCCGGCTCTGCAGGAGCACCTTTTTGCCACCGCGCGACTCAACCAGGAGGTTCTGGAAGACCTGGAACAGCGGTTCCCGCCCCTGGAAACCCTCACGGACCACACCTTCTTCGGCAACCCGGTGCTCTCGGTGGAGGCGCTGAGGCGGCTCCCCCGGGTGCTCCAGCGCTGGTTCGCGTACCGCTACCTGGGGGCCAACTACCCGGAATCCGAGGAGTTCCTGCGGCTCCTGGAGTGCCCCTCCGGCCGGCTCCATCTCAAAGGGGGCCGGGTGGTGCGGTCCTTCGGCTGGCTCCTGTGGCAACAAAAACTGCCGCCCCGCCCGCCGTCTTCCCGGCTGTGGGAAGGGCCCTCCTTGGCCCTGCCCGACCTCAACCTGCGGTTTGTTTTTCGCCCCCTTTCCGAATGTCCTGAACCCCAGGCTTTCCAGGCCTGCTGGCCCGAGGACACGGTGGCGGGCCCGCCCTTTACAATTAGAACGGTACAACCCGGCGACCGCCTGGAGGTTAAGCCAGGGGAGTGGAAAAAGGTCAAGATTCTGCTCCAGACCCATCGGGTTCCCCAGTGGGTACGACCCTGGCTGCCGGTGGTGGAGGACGCGCGGGGCATTCTCTGGATCCCCGGCGTGGCCCAGGCCCACCGGGGCGGCCAGCGTGCTCGCCGGGTGCAAATGGAGGTGACCAAGATCCATGAGCACGAAGCCTGGCTATTTGATTTCCGCCGAGGAGATTCAGCAACGCGTTCAGGAACTGGCCCGGGAACTGGCACAGGACTATGAGGGCACCGATCCCCTGTTCGTGGGGGTGCTGAAGGGCTCCTTCATCTTCCTGGCCGACCTGGTCCGACAGATTCCCTTTGATGTGGCCGTGGACTTCCTGGCCGTGTCCAGCTACGGCAGGTCCACGGAAAGCAGCGGCGAGGTGAAGATCCTCAAGGACCTTTCCGAGCCCATTGAGGGCCGCCATGTGCTGCTGGTGGAGGATATCGTGGACACCGGCATCACCCTGGACTACCTGTACCGCCTGCTCCTGGAGCGCAAGCCCGCCAGCCTGGAAATCTGCGTGCTGCTGGACAAGCCGGAGCGGCGGGTGGTGGAAGTGCCGGTGAAGTATGTGGGGTTCCAGGTGCCAGATCGGTTCCTGGTGGGCTACGGCCTGGACTACGCCGAACGGTACCGGAATCTGCCCTATGTTCGGGAACTCCTCCCCGAGGAGGTGAGGGCCGGTGGATAGGAAACGCCCCAAGCCCCCGGTGCCCCGGGGCCGGTCCGAATTTGCCAAAACCCTCCTGATCTGGTCCACCCTGTTCCTGGCGGTGCTGGTGGCCATCCACTTCCTGGGGGGCAACCAGCCCGAACGGGTCCCCATCGATCTGACCACCTTCCGGCAACTGGTGGACCAGGGGCAGGTCCAGAAGGTGGTCATGACCGATCGGGAGGTGGAGGCCGAACTTAAGGAACCTTACGCCAATCCCGAGGGGAAAACCTCCCGGTTCGTCAAAACCCGTTTGCCCTTTGACGACCCCGACCTGGTCAAGGACCTGGTGGCCCGGGGGATTCCCGTGGAATCCCGACAGCGCACCATCTGGTGGGACCTGGCCCTGACCTATCTCCCCTGGCTGGTACTCATCTTCCTGTTCTGGTTCTTCATGTTCCGGCAGATGGGGGGCGCCAATCGGGCCTTTACCTTCGGCAAAAGCCGGGTCAAGATCCTGGCCGAAGACCGCCCCAAGGTCACCTTCAACGATGTGGCCGGCGTGGAAGAGGCCAAGGAGGAACTCCGGGAGGTCATCGAGTTCCTGAAAAACCCTGACAAGTTCAAGCGGCTGGGCGCCCGGATCCCCAAGGGCGTGCTGCTCCTCGGCCCGCCGGGCACCGGTAAAACGCTCCTGGCGAAAGCGGTGGCCGGTGAGGCCGGCGTGCCCTTCCTGTCCATCTCCGGCTCCGACTTCGTGGAACTCTTCGTGGGCGTAGGGGCCGCCCGGGTGCGCGACCTGTTTGAACAGGCCAAGGCCCATGCCCCGTGCATCGTGTTCATCGACGAGATCGACGCCGTGGGCCGCCTGCGGGGCGCCGGCCTGGGCGGCGGCCACGACGAACGCGAACAAACCCTGAACCAGCTGCTTGTGGAAATGGACGGGTTCGATACCTCCGAGGGCATCGTGGTCATGGCCGCCACGAACCGGCCCGACATCCTGGACCCGGCCCTGCTGCGCCCCGGCCGGTTCGACCGCCGCATCGTGGTGGACATGCCCGACGTCAAGGGCCGGGAAGAGATCCTGAAGATCCATACCCGGAACGTGCCCCTGGCCCCGGACGTGGACCTGGCCCGGATCGCCCGGAGCACGCCCGGGTTCTCCGGTGCCGACCTGGCGAATCTCGTCAACGAAGCCGCGCTCCTGGCCGCCCGGGCGGGCCGGAACCAGGTCACCATGGCCGATTTTGAGGAGGCCAAGGACAAGGTGATCATGGGCACGGCCCGCCGGAGCCTGGTGATGTCCGAAGACGAAAAGCGCCGCATCGCCTACCACGAGGCCGGCCACGCGCTGGTGTCCCGGTTCCTGCCCGGCACGGATCCCATCAACAAGGTCACCATCGTGCCCCGGGGCCGGGCCCTGGGGGTGACCCAGTCGCTGCCCACCGACGACCGGCACATCTATCCCCGGGAGTACCTGGAAAACCAGCTGGCCATCCTGATGGGCGGCCGAATCGCCGAAAAACTGGTGTTCGGCGATTACTCCACCGGCGCGGCCAACGACCTGGAGCATGCCACCGAACTCGCCCGCAAGATGGTCACCGAATGGGGCATGTCGGAAAAACTCGGGCCCGTGACCTTCGGCAAGGTGGAAGAAGAGGTGTTCCTGGGCCGGGAACTGGGCGTCAAACGGAGCTACTCCGAAGAGATCGCGCGCCTGATCGACCAGGAGATCCGCAACTTCGTGCTGCAGGCCGAGAAGCGGGCCGAGGAGATCCTGCGGCAGCATGAAGACAAACTCCATGCCCTGGCCCAGGCACTGCTGGAACACGAAACCTTGAGCGGCGACGAGGTGGACGAGATCCTGGGGCTCCGGAAAACCCCGGAACCCTCCGAACCGCCAGCCCAGAGCCCAACCAGCGGTACCTCGGGCACACCTGATACTCCGGAAACCCCTGCAGCCTGAGATGCGGGTTCTGGTGGCCTTTAACGCCTTCAAGGAGGCCCTATCGGCTCGCCAGGCCTGCGAGGCGGCCGCCCGGGCGATTCAGCGGACCTGGCCGGAAATCCAGGTGCTTCAGGTGCCCATCGGCGACGGTGGCGACGGCACCCTGGAGGCTCTGGCTGATGCCCTCGGTTCCAAAGCCCGATTCCATAAGGCAACCGTGACCGGCCCGGTGTTCACACCGGTCACGGCCCGATGGCTGGAACTCCCGGGAGGCGAGGCGTACCTGGAAATGGCCCAGGCCTCGGGCCTGGCCCTGGTGCCCCCGGACCAGCGGGACCCCTACCGCACCACCTCCCTGGGCACGGGAGAATTGATACGGG
>WGAB01000133.1 GCA_015489295.1 Caldifarciminota bacterium | reverse complement strand
GTTCTGCTATATCAGCGGGAATTGCTTATACTGGGACTTACATCATAGGGAAATCAGCTGAAGCGTACTTCTTCAAAGGCATCGTTAAAAAACCCGAGGAGTTTAAATCAGAGGCGGAAGAGGAGAAGAGGAAGAGTTCACAGTAATGAATGATGAAGCGCACAGATCAATGAGGCAAATGCAACAAAAGTATTTTAACGCTCGGAAATACTTCCCTGAAAAGACCTACCGAAGCGGATGCGGGGTTCTGAGGGTTCCAGGAGTTCCCGCGCGAAGCGGACGACCTGGGGGCCGTAGGTTTCGCGGATCTGTTTGAGGACCCGGGCCAGGGCGTCGGCGTTTTGGGAGGGCCGGGCACCGAAAAGGCTCAGGGGCGGATGCCGCACCAAATTGAAGGCGCCGATGCCTATGAGCCGCACCCGCCGCCCCTGTACCAGGGGAAGGATCAGATCTCGTCCGATGCGGAAGAGTTCCCGCGGATCGCGGGTGGCCTCGGTGAGCCGGCGCTGCCGGCCTACCGTTTTGAAGTCCGGGTAGCGCACCCGGACCTGCACACCTAAGGCCCACAGGTTCTCCGCCACCAGGGCCATGGCCACATCGTCGGCCAGGCCCAGGAACAGGGCCTCCAGCCGGTCGCCCCAGGCGAGGTCCTCTTCCAGGGTCACTTCCCGGGACACCCGGTGGCTGCGGCCCGTGTACCGCGGCACCTCCTGGCCGCGGGCCAGGGCGTAGAGGGCGAAGGCCAAGCCCGCGGGCAAAACCCGGCGCAGCCGTTCCAGTGGGGTCTGCTGAAGATCCCGCACGGTGTGCATCCCCAGGCGTTTCAGGATCTTCAGGGTTTTGGGGCCGATACCGGGGACCGCCTCCAAGGGGTGCCGGGCCAGGAAGGCCAGGGTTTCTTCGGGCGGCACCGCCTTGAAGCCATTGGGTTTGGCCTCTTCGGTGGCCATTTTGGCCACAATGCGGCGGACAGCCAGGCCGCCGGAGACCCCCAGGCGGAGCCGGCGGCGGGTTTCCTGCAGAAGGTTCCGGGCGAAGGCCACGGTGGCCGCAAAGTCGGGCGCCACGCCCGTGAGGTCCAGGTAGGCCTCGTCAATGGACAGGGGTTCCACCCGGGGTGCGAGGCTCTGGAGGATGGCAAAGAACCGGCGCGACATGGCCTCGTACAGACCGAAGTGGTGGGGCACGACGATGCATTGGGGGCACAGGCGCAAGGCCTGCTGAGTGGGCATCCCTGAGCGCACGCCGAACCTGCGGGCCTCATAGGAGGCCGAGGCCACGACCCCCCGCACCCCGCGTTTGCCGCCCACGATCACGGGTTTCCCGCGGAGCTCCGGGTTGACCGCCACCTCGCAGGCCACAAAGAAGGCGTCAATGTCCACATGCAACACAAACCGCTCGGCACCCATCGGCCCTTTGAGTTTACGGCGGTGGACACACCGGGTCAGGTCCTGTATATTCCCGGCAGCAACGGTTGCCTGGTGATACCGGATATGGTATAATGAACGCAGGAGCCGGAAAAATCCTGAAGAGGGTGGAATCCCTGCTGCGGCTGCCGCCGGAGTACCCCTATGAGGAGCTGCGGAAGGTTCTGGAATTCCTGGGTTTCCGTGAGCGCAAGGCGAAGGGGAGCCATCGGGTCTTCGTGGGGCCCCATCCGTTGCCGCCCCATTCCAAAATCCGGCTGGTGGTTCCCTTAAAGCAGGGGCGGTGGGTGAAGCGGGTTTACCTGCAGCAGGTGATCAAAACCCTGGACCTGGAGGCATGGTATGGCCGCCAAAAGAGCCAAAAAGAAGGAAGAAAAAAGAAGCCTGGCTGAGCAGGTACAGGCGTATCTGAAGAAGCCGTACCGCATCGTGCTGGAGCCCGACGATCAGGGCGTGGGCTACGCCGTGTGGGTGGAGGAACTGCCCGGCTGCATCAGCTACGGCGATACCCCGGAAGAGGCCCTTGAGATGATCCGGGAGGCCATGGAACTCTGGATTGAGACCGCCCTGGAGGATGGGGATCCGATCCCGGAGCCCCTGGCCACCCGGGAGTACAGCGGGCGGTTTCTCGTGCGGGTTTCCCCCTCGTTGCATCGGCGCCTGGTGGAACTCGCCCAGCAGGAAGGGGTGAGCCTGAACGCGCTGGTCAACCAGATTCTGGCCCAGGCCGTAGGATACGCCTCGGCCCGCGAGAAGATCCGTGAGGTGGTGCGCGAAGAGTTTACCAAGGTCCTGACCACCTACCCCTGGCCCGGGATGGAGGCATCGGGCACCTGGCACCTTCCGCAGCCGCCCAAGCGCCGCAGGGGCGCGAAAACCCGGCCGATTGGCGCATGAAACCCCAGGCCTATACCCGTCTTCTTCAAAGGGTGCAGCTCCAGAGCCTGCTCCTGGACGCCCTGGAGGCCGAAGTCCGGCGGGAGGTCTTTGACCCGGCGGTGCAGCCCAGGGTTCAGGTGGACCTCAGCGACCGGGTGGTGTTCCCGGACGAGGAGCACTTTGAGGTGCTCTCCACCCTGACCTTTGTGGCCCGGATTCGCCGCAGGGTGTGGGTGCGGGTGCGTCTTCGGTTTCGGGCCCGATACACGCTTCCGTCGCCCCAGGCGCCGGAGGCGTTTTTCCAGATCTTCCGGGAAACCAGTGCCCGGCTCCATGTCTGGCCCTACTTTCGGGAGGCACTGAACAACACCCTGGTGCGCATGGGCCTGCCGCCCTTCCCGTTGCCCCTGTACATTCCCCAGGAAACGAACGGGCAAACCTGAAGCAAGCCGGTGTCGTTTGGCTGGGTGGGTATCGGGCCGTACCCTTTCCCTGGTCTGGGGTAGGTCCCGGACCGTCCCGCCCCATGCCATGCAGGCAAACACAGCTTTAAAAATCCTTCTGGGCCTCTTCGCCCTTCTTGGGGGTTGGGCTGCGGCGGCGGAGCCGGAACCCCGACCCGTGGCGGCGGTGGACATCTCCCGATACCCTGAAATCCGCGCGTATCCGCTGGTGTTTTACGACCTGGACGGCCGGCCCGGGGATTTTCTGGAAATCCTCCGTCGCCACGGGATCAACACCGTCCGGTTGAGGCTATGGGTGAACCCTGCCGACGGCCATAGCGGCCTGGAAGAGGTCCAGGCCTTTGTCCACGAGCTTCGGCAGCAAGGGTTCCGGATATGGCTTGCCCCGCACTATTCCGACACCTGGGCCGACCCCGGCCATCAGCAGATCCCCAGGGCGTGGCAGCACCTCGGTTTTGAGGCCCTGCGGGATACCGTGTAC
>WGAB01000132.1 GCA_015489295.1 Caldifarciminota bacterium | reverse complement strand
CCCTGGCGATGTGCTGCAAGGGTACCGGGGGCACCTTTCACAGCACCTTTCACACCGGAAGGCGTTGGGAATCAAGAGGTTGGGAGTTTGGGGGTGAAAAGGGAGGGTTGAACCCCACAAAAAAACGCCGCCCCCTTTCGGGGGCGGCGTCGAAGTCCGAAGCAGGGAACGGGTTACCGCCGTTCCTTTACGCGGGCCTTCTTGCCGATGCGATCCCGCAGGTAGTACAGCCGGGCCCGCCGCACCTTGCCCCGACGGCGGACCTCGATCTTCTCAATGTACGGCGAGTACAGCGGAAAGATCCGCTCGATGCCGATGCCCTGGGTGATCTTGCGCACCGTAAAGGTGGCGCCCAGGCCCGAGCCGCGCTTGCGGATCACGATGCCCTCAAAGGGCTGGATCCGGCTGCGTTCCACCATCTTCCGTTGCTTCTGGTCGTACTTCATCTCGGTGATCCGCACATGCACCCGTACGGTATCCCCGGGCCGGAACTCCGGGATCTTCCGATCCTTCATGTAGGCGGCTTCAACCTCACGAATCAAATCCTGCTGTCCCATGGTCTTTCCTCCGTCACAAGCGTGCGGGCTATTATACACCCCGAAGAGCAACCCGGCCGGCATCTCAACCTGAGACTCCTGAATCTCAATCTGATACTACACCCTCCTCTTATTGGTTCCTCTTTGCACCTTTCTTCCTTACAGAAAAGGAAACCAAAATCTGGGAATAAACCGTGGTCTCCGGCATTGTCTTTGCAGTAAAAAGGAACAACCACTCCGTCAACCAGGCAAAATGAGGAGGTACAACGTGATGAGGTACTTGGTGCTATTTTCGGTACTTGTGGGTTTCGCCGCAGGGGATGTGTACCTGGATATAGAAACAAGGGGAATAGGATACGGTGTTACCAGTGGACAAAATCCTGGGCTAATTTTCCATCAAGGGTTTATCTTCGGATTTTCTCCAAAGGGAGATTTCAGGTACTACGCTGCCACCAATTCTCCTCTTGATAGCCTTTTTGTTAATTTTTCAAAGCCCGGCTATGTTTATTATGCAGAAGCTGGACTTTCGTTAAAACTGTTTCGTGACAACATAGTGTTCGGTGTGGGGATGACGGAGAGATTTCAGGGGTTCAACCATGTAGCACAGGCATCTATATTCGGGAGCCTTTTGGGGCTAATCTTTCCTAATAATCCAATTGTAGATGCGATCACAAGTCTAACGGCACTATCAGCCTACCTATGGGATTTTTCAGAGCATCTCAATAAGAAAGACGAAGTGTCCCTCAGGTTTGGTGGGCCAGCTTTCTTCATCGAAACTGGGATATTGGGTTTCGGTGATTGGAAATTAGGTGTGGGTGCATCAAGGATGTGGTACAAGAACGAAGAACATATCAATGCCCGTGTTATCCTATATCGTTCCTATTGATAAGCGAGATAGACTCAATGACGCTTCATATTGCCATCCAACTCGAACCTTACATGCTTTCCCGACACCGGGCAACATATCGACCTTTGGCACTTCCCTTGCATTAGAAAGAGCCAAAACAGGAGGTGTACGATGCATCGATTTCAATGGTTAGTGGCGAGCATCGTGATGGTGGCCGTGCTTTCGGTCATCACCTGTGCCAGTTCCCATTCCTCTGCATCCTATCGTCCCACTGGTTATACCAATGAATATACCCGTTCTTCGCAAAGCATTAGTGCCGAAGACCAGTTGGCAGATGTGTTATCAAGGACTATCGTGATCTGTGCCGCCCTCGCAGGGGACGATTACAATCTGGCCCATATCGAGGTCGATCGCTTGAGTGAGGGAGCTTCTTATACCTTTACACGGACCCTTTATTCCGGGAATGACTACAAAATCGTAGGAATTGGCGGACAGGGTATCGAAGACTTGGACATCTATGTCTACAATTCTGATGGCGAACTGGTAGGGCGAGACACGCAAGTGGACAACATCCCCATCGTCAAATTCCACGTTAACTCTACCCAAACCTACCGAATTAAGGTCAAATTCTATTCCGCTGAAGACGACTGGCCTTCTGGCAAGGAATCCTTCTTCTCCGTGGCTGTCGGGTTCAAGTAACCTCCGGGTCCACTCCAGTACCCGCTCGCCGCGCCCTCCGGAGAATTTCGGAGGGCGCGGTATTTCTACGCTGTCCTCCACGATCACACCCCGGGAACCTTTTGGCACCTCCGGGACTCTAATATCGGTGAACGACCACGAAAAAGGAGGTTGCACCATGAAGGCTTCCTTCAAACTGCTGGGACCTGCCGCCCTGCTCGTCCTGGGCACCCTCTGGACCGGGTGCTCCAAGGACCTCGGACCGACGGCCAGCACCGACCAGGAGGCCATCCAGGAGCTGCTCTTTACCGAGTACGCCGACTGGGTAGACATCACCGAGGCCTACGATGGGGATTCCACCGAGGGCGATGCCCATCTCATGTCCAGAGACACGCTCTACGGCCTCGTGGCCTGGTGGCGCCGCCACTTCTGGAACCAGCAAATCCGCGACCTGAATATCCACATCGAGAACGATTCGGCCTGGGTGACCCTGTACCGGGAGATCCCCGGCCGCCTGAACCTCATTTTCCGTACCGACACCACGCCGCCCGAAACCCTGGTGCGCTACACCAAAAGCCTTACCGACTACTCGGAACGGCACCTGCTCTTCGTGCGCACCGGTCCTGTGACCGCTCCCCATCGGGGCTGGGAACTCCGCGCCATCTCCAATGTGGAGGTGACCTCCCAGAGCCCCACCCTCCAGATCGACTCCCTGCGGATCACCGGGGGCGAGTACGACACCGTGGTCACCGATCCCCTGGTACTCCAGGAGCGGGACGAGGTGTTCGCCTTTCCGCCGGGCACGCCGGTAACCCTCACGCTCTATGTCAATGAACCCGAGAACGCCGCTCCCTATCTACACCACCCCGAGGCACGGCACCGGTTCCGTCGCCGTCGGTTCCAGTATGAAGACGGCCACTTCGTGGGTACCTGGACCACCCCGATGACACCAGGGGTTTACCACACCGCCGTGGATGTCCTGCATCGAGCCACGTTGATTACCAACGATTACCCCTACGACGCCCACCTGTGGCTGTTCGTGTATCGCGTGGTGCAGCCTTAGGGAGGGTGACGCGCCGGGGGCCGAGGTTCGCCCGGTCCCCGGCGCTATACTCCAGGCATGGACCCCGCGGCCCTGGAGCAACAGTTTGCCGAAATCCTCCGCGAAAACGAGGAAAGGATCTTCAACATGGTGTACTGGCACATCGGCAACTACGAAGACGCCCAGGACCTGACCCAGGACATCTTCCTGGCGGTGTACCGGAACCTGCCCAAGTTCCGGGGCGAGGCCAAGGTTTCCACCTGGATCTACCGGATCGCCCTGAACCGGATTCGCCGGTACCTGCGACGCCAGCGGTTCCGCAAACTCCTGGTACCCCTGGAAACCCTCCGGGGCCATCCCACCCAGGATCCCCCGACTCTGCCCCCGGCATACCAGGCCCTGCATCGCCACCTGCGCCAGTTGCCCGAGCCGTTCCGCACCGTGATCATCCTGTTCTACTTTGAAAACCTGAGCATCCGCGAGATCGCCGAAACCCTGGGCGTGGCCGAGGGCACCGTGAAGTCCCGCCTGAACCGCGCCCGCCAGATGCTCCAGGAGCGCCTCAAGGGGGTGATCGCATGAAACCCCGCGATTTTGATCGGCTGCTGGAAAACGACCTCAACGGCACCCTAACCCCCGAGGAGAAACAACGGCTCCAGGAGATCCTGCAAACCTGCGAGCCGTGCCGGAAGGAGTGGGAACAGGCCCACCGGCTCCACAACCTGCTCCAACAGGCTCCCCGGGTGCCCGCTCCCCCCGGCCTGAGGGCCCGGATCCTGCAGCAGGTGCGGGCCCGGCACCGGAAACAACCCCACAGGCGGTGGGTGCCAGCCCTGGCCCCGGTGTTCCTGGCTCTTGTCGTGCTCCTGGGCGGGTTCTGGATGCTCCGCCATGCCGCACCCGATACCCTGGAAGCCACAACCGTGACCGTAGACCTGCTGGCCCCCGAACCCGATGCTGCCCTGCTGGCCTCGGACTTTCTGGTAGTCGGGGCCCTGTATCCCCCCATGCCCTACGAACTGGAGGTTCAGGTGGATTCGGTCCCTGTGCCCTTCCGGAATACCGGCGGCGAGGGGTATTTCATCCTCAAGGACCTGCCGGTGACCCCCGGATACCATCAGATTACCGTGGTGGTGCATCTGCCCACCCTCAAAAAACGCCTGGAGTTCCACCGGGCAGTGTACCTGGTGGCCTCAGGAGGTGATCCGTCATGACGAGCCTTATGCTCGCGCTTTTCGCCACCCTTAAGGTGTGGATCTCGCCCGGCACCCTCACCCTCGCCCCCGGCGAGGAACAGCGGGTCGAGGTACAGGTGGAACAGGATGGACAAAGCGTAACCCCGGATTCGGTGTGGTTTGAGGTGCTGCCCCCACGCCTTGGACACGTGGCACAGGGGGTGTTTCACGCCGGTGCCCCCGGGGTGGGTGTGCTGCGGGCCATCGTGCGGGTGGGCCGCGAGGAGGCCGTGGGCCACGCCGCCCTGCGGATCGGTCGGCGTGCCGGCCGCCTGCGGGTGGACATCGAACCCCGGGAGGTAACCCTGGAACCCTCGGCATCCCTGCCGTTCCAGATTCGCGTGCTGGAGCCCGACGGCCGCGAAATCCCGGAGGCGCGCCTGCAGGTGACCGTGGTGCCGCCCTGGCTCGGCACCTGGGACCCTGAAAAACAGGTGTTCCAGGCCGGGCCCTTTGCCGGCCGGGGGATGCTCGTAGCCGTGGCCCGCACACCGGACGGCCGCACCGGCATCGCCCGGTCCCGCGTGCGGATCCATGCGCCCGGCGCCCGGCCCCGGCTCCGGTTCCAGGTGGAACCCCGGGTACTGGAACTGAAACCCGGCGAGCACCGACGCCTGCAGGTTCGGGTGCCCGGTGTGCCTGCCGAAAACCTGGAGGTGTTCCTGTACCCGGATCCGCCGGAACTGGGCACCGTACGCTCGGGCACCGAGTTCGTGGCCGGCCGGGATAGCCTGCGGGGGACCCTGTGGGTGGCCGTGCGCACGCCCGACGGCCGCTCGGGCATCCTGGGAGTGCCTGTAGCCGTGGGCCTACCGTTGCCCCGTCCTCGGATTCTGCCAGCCCGCATCCGCCTGCGCCCCCGGGGCGAAGCGGTGCCGGTCCGGCTCTCCTGGGGACGACGGCCGCCGCGTTTCCTTAAAAGGACCCTGAGAACGCCCCGGTGGCGCGTGGTGCCCCGGGACCTGGCCCGGGTGCAGGGCCGGGGCCTGGAGATTCGGGTGCGCGCCCGACGCCCGGGCGTGGGCCTGCTCGTGGCCGAGGTGAAGGGCCACCCGGTGGCCGCGGCACCCCTCTTCGCTGTGCCGGAGGTGCCACTGGTGGCCGAGCCCGACACGGTAAAGGTGGGCCAGACCTTTGAGGTCAAGCCCGCCGATGGCACCCAGGGGCTGGAGGGCTGGCGCGTGGTGGCTGTGCCCCGCCGCCGTGCCCAGGCCGTCGGACCGGGCAGGTTCAAGGCTCTGGAACCGGGAGAGGTTTGGATCCTGGCCGAAACCGAGGGGAAAGGAGGGGCCGTGAGGGTAAAGATCCTGCCCTGAGCTCGGGTCCGCCCTCACCCGGAATCCGGGTGGGGGCGGACTTCATAGAGATACAACCACGCGTCCTCGTCGCCGTAATAGGCCGGGAGCCGTTGGATCCGCCGAAAGCCGAAGGCTTCGTAAAGCCGCTGCGCCGGCTCGTTGCTCACCCGCACCTCCAGCACCACCCACGGCAGGCCGTGTCGGCGCGCCTCCTGCACCACCTCCTGCAGCAAGCGACGGCCCAGACCCCGGCGGCGGCACGCCGGGTCCACGGCGATGTTCAACAGATGCACCGCCTGCTCGTAGAGCCGAAACACCACATAGCCCAGCACGCGGCCGGAGGCGTGGCGGAGCACCCGAACTCGGGCGATGGGGTTCCGGGCTTCGGCCCGGAAGGCCTTGGCGCTCCAGGGATGGCGGAAGGACGCCCGCTCAATGGCCAGGATTCCGGGGAGATCGGCCTCCTGGAAATCAGCGAGGCTCAGCTCGGTTTTGCCGAAGTCGCACGGCATCGGGTTCGCGGATGTACAGAGGCTCCAGGAGCACGGCATCGGTGGCCCCGGCCTCCTGGAACACTCGCCGGCCCCACCGGGCCACGGCCAGGGGCGAGGGATAGGCTGCCGGCCCCCTGTCCACCGGCAAATCGTCGGGAAACAGGGCAAGCCCGGGTCCGACGAACCGGGCTTCAGGGAATCTCCGGGCCAGCGCCTCGGGCCGGGCCACCGCCGGCCCTTCCCTGCACGCCAGGTCGCGATAGACGGCATAGTACACCTGTCCGCGCTGGGCGTTGATCACCGGCACCACCTCCCGGGCCCCGGCTTCCGAGGCCTCAAAGGCCAGCACCTCCAGGCCGGTGGGGGCCACCACCGGCACCCGGCGGGCCAGCCACAGGGCCTTGGCGTAGGCCACGCCCACCCGCAGCGCGGTAAAGTACCCCGGGCCCCGCACCACGGCCACGAGGGCGAGATCGGCAAAGCCGACGCCGAACCGGTCCAGGAGCCCCTGGACCAGTCCGGGCAGGTCTTCGGCATGGCGGAAGGGCTCCTTCAGGCTTGCTTCGGCCCCCCGATGGCTTTCCGGGTGCCACAGAGCCGCGCCGCCCAGGGGCCCGGAGGTCTCGATGGCCAGTACCCAACCAGGCATGGCCCAATTCTACGCACCGGCCCTCCCAGGCACAACCGCCCGGTCCCCCTCAATTTGACAAATTGGGTTTGTTAGGCT
>WGAB01000131.1 GCA_015489295.1 Caldifarciminota bacterium | reverse complement strand
TTTTTGGCCCGTGGAGGCCGGCGGCGGAACCAGGAGAACCGGGGGATCTTCAGGCGGGGCCAGTGCCATCGGCGCTGGGGCCACAGGGGCACGGCCGTGAGGCCGGAAAGGAACAGCAGCACCACGGTGCCGCCAAACAGGCCCAGGAACCGGCGCAGGTACCAGGCCAGATGGCCCTGGAGCACGCCGGTGAGCTCGGCTTCCCCCTGCCACAGGGGCCAGAGGGCCAACAAAAAGAAGAATCCCAGCCAGGCCAGGGCGCCCTTCCAGGCGAAGGCGGCCATCCGGGGGGTGGGCATCAGGGCCAGGGCGGCCAGGTACAGGATGCCCACGAGCGAGGTGCCCAGGCCCCAGTAATAGAGGAGCCATCGGGCGGTCCGCAGCCCCAGGGTTCCCACCCATCGGCCTCCCAGAAGGCCCAGGCCGCCGGCCAGGCTCAGGAGGAGCAGGAGGGCCAGGGTCAGAAGAGCCAGCCGAAGGGCTGCCCGCCACGGGCGGGCCAGGGGGGTACGGGCGAGCCAGATCAGCAGGGCGAAAAAGGCCAGTGCCCCCAGAAAAATCAGCGCTTCTCCCATCCGGTCAATTATACTTGGCGCCCTGCAGGGGCTCAAGGAAACCAAGGATAGTAAGGCTTGAAGGGCCAGGAAGTTTCAGGATGGGGAATGGAGAAAGCACTTTGCCAGGGTAAAACCAGGCTGCCCCTGGCTCGGATACAAGAGGGAAACTCAGGTTTTGGGGTCTGGACGGGTGGGGCGTTGTACCCAAACCTGGCAGGCGGCACGATGGGCCACGCGGTGGCGTTGCCCCTGCACCACCACCCACAGGTCTTCGCTCACCGGTTCCCGGGCCACCACCTCCACCTCGGCCCGGGGAAGGAGACCGCGGGCCTCCAGATAGAGCAGGAGTTCGGGGTCTTCGTCGGCCACCTGGGCCACCCGGGCCCGGTCGCCGGGCGCCAGGTCGCTGAGGAGTTCCAGCGGTTCCTCCTGCCAGGAGAGGTCCGGCCCGGGGATCGGGGCGCCGTGGGGGTCGCGGCCTGGATGCCCCAGGATTTCGGCCATGCGCTCTTCCACCTCCTCGGAGATCACATGCTCCCAGCGCTCGGCCTCCTGGTGCACCCGGTGCCACGGAATGCCCAGCACCTGGTGCAGGTACTGCTCAATGAGCCGGTGGTGCCGGATTATCTCCAGGGCGATCCGCCGGCCGGCCTCGGTCAGCGTCACCCCCCGATAGGGTTCGTACTCCACAAGGCGCAGAGCCGCCAGCCGCCGCAGGGTTTGGGTGACGGTGGCGGGTTTCACGCCGAAGTGCCGGGCTAAAGCCTGGGTGGTGGCCCGGCCGTGCCGATGGGTCATCTGGAAAATGGCCTTGAGGTAGTCCTCCATCACGGGCGTGAGGTCCCGGGGCATCATCCACCTCCCAGAAGGCGCCACAGGGTGGCCACCACGAAGGTGGTGACAAAGGCCACGGCCAGGGGCAGGAAGGTGCCCACGGCCGCCCACTTCTTGCTGCCGGTTTCCTTCCAGATGGTCAGGATCGTGGTGGAACACGGGTTGTGGAGCACGGCGAAGAGCATGAGGGAAACGGCGGTCAGAAGGGTCCAGCCCTGCTGGTCCACCAAAAGATGCCGCACGGCCTCCAGGCTTTCCAGTTCCACCATGGTGCGGGCGCCGGTGTAGCCCATGATGAGGGTGGGAATCACGATCTCGTTGGCCGGGATCGCCACGATATAGGCCAGCAAGATCATGCCGTCCAGGCCGATGAGGTGGCCCAGGGGCTGGAGCCAGCCCGCAAGGATCTGCACCAGGCTCTGGGAGCCCACATGCACATTGGCCAGGATCCAGATCAGGCCGCCCGCAGGCGCCGCCATGTACACGGCCCGCCAGAGGATTTTGACCGTTCGGTCAATGAACGAGGTGTACAGGATGCGCAGGACATTGGGTCGGCGGTAGGGCGGCAGTTCCAGGGTGAAGGCGCTGGGTTCGCCCCGGAGCAGGGTGCGCGAGAGGAGCCAGGACACGAGGAAGGTAAAGAACACGCCCACCAGCACGGCGCCGAGCACAGCGCCGGTGGCGGCCAGACTGCGGTACCGGGGCGGTACCACCGCGGCGAAGAACAGGCTCCCCAACATGATGAGCAGGGGCCAGCGGCCGTTGCAGGGCACGAAGTTGTTGGTGAGGATGGCGATCAGGCGTTCCCGGGGTGATTCAATGATGCGGGTGGCCACCACGCCGGCGGCGTTGCAGCCGAACCCCATGGCCATGGTGAGCGCCTGTTTGCCGTGGGCTCCGGCCTTCTTGAAGAGCCAATCCATGTTGAAGGCCACCCGGGGCAGGTAACCCAGGTCTTCCAGGATGGTGAAGATGGGGAAAAAGATGGCCATGGGCGGCAGCATCACGCTCACCACCCAGGCGAGGCCCCGGTACACGCCGTGCCACAGGAAATCGGTGAAAAGGGCGGGCACATGGAGGGCGGCGAAGGCCCGGCTTCCCAAGTCTTCTATGGCAAACAGAACGGTGGCCAGGAGTTCCGAGGGATAGTTGGCCCCCACGATGGTGATCCAGAAGATGACGGCCAGGCCCAGCACCATGAGGGGCAGGCCCCACAGGGGGTGGGTAACAATGCGGTCGATGCGTTCCTCCCAGGAGAGGGGATCGCCCTCCAGGTGCACCACCCGCCGGGTGATGGCCTCGGCCTCGGCGTACACGGATTCCACCAGCCGGTCGCGGAAATCCTCGGGCAGGGTGCGGCGCAGGGCGTCGGCGGTTTCCAGGATTCTTTTGGCCTCGGGTTTCATGGCACGGGCTCCGGTACCAGGCGGGCCAGTTCACCGGTTTCCACGGCCCGGCGGATGCTGGGGTCACCGTCCAGGAGTCGCAGGGCGATCCATCGGGCGTGGGGCAGGCCGGGGAAGGCCTCCAGCAGCAGGGGCACCAGGGTTTGAACGGCCTTTTCCAGTTCGGGGTCCAGGGGAATACGGCGGGGGTGGGTGGCGATCCGGCCCTCAATCACACCCTCCACGGTTTCCAGGAGTCGCCGCAGGCCTTTGCCGGTGCGGGCCACGGTGGGCACCACGGGCACGCCGAGTTCCCGGCTCAGGGCCCGGGGGTTCACCCGGATCCCGCGGCGGCGGGCCTCGTCCATGAGGTTCAGGGCCACCACCGTGCGGGAGGAGATTTCCAGCACCTGCAGGGTAAGGTTGAGGTTCCGTTCCAGGGCGGTGGCGTCCACCACCACGATCACGGCGTCGGGCCGGCCGAAGAGCAGGAAATCGCGCGCGATTTCCTCTTCCTGCGACATGGTCAAAAGCGAGTAGGTGCCCGGCAGGTCCACCACCTTGTACCGTTTGCCGCCGAAGGAAAAGCCGCCCTCGGCGCGGGCCACGGTTTTGCCGGGCCAGTTGCCCACATGCTGGCGCAGGCCGGTGAGGGCGTTGAAGATGGTGCTCTTGCCTGTGTTGGGG
>WGAB01000130.1 GCA_015489295.1 Caldifarciminota bacterium | reverse complement strand
GGACCGGTTCACCGTGGCCCTGAGCGGCGGCAAAACCCCGCGGCGGCTCTATGAACTCTGGAACGAACGCGACGACTTCCCCTGGCGGCACACCTATTTCTTTCTGGGCGACGAGCGCTTTGTGCTGCCCACACACCCCGAAAGCAATCAGGGCATCCTGTTTACCCTCTGGAAAAAGCGGCTGCTTCGGGGCGATACGCATCTCGTGGCTCCGGAAACCCGGGATGTCTCCCTGGAAACCGCCGCGATGCTCTACGAAGAGGTGTTGTGGAACTTCTTCGGCGGCTTTCCGCGCTTTGACCTCATTTTGCTGGGCCTGGGGGAGGATTGCCACACGGCCTCGCTGTTTCCCGGCCACCCGGCCCTGCAGGAGGTCCAACGCCTGGTGGTCCCGGTGGTCAACGCCCCCAAGCCCCCGGCCCGGCGGCTCACCTTTACCCTGCCGGTGCTGAACCAGGGCCGGCACCTGTTGTACCTCATTGCAGGAAGCCATAAGGCTGAGCCCGTCTATAGGTCCTTTGAGGAACGGGACCCTGCCTGTCCGGCCAGCCGGATCCGGCCCAAACGGGGCACCCTGAGCCTGTTCCTGGACCAGGAGGCCGCCGCGCGGCTCCGCTCCCTGGGCCCCTGCGCTACCGAAACCGCTTCATATACCGAACGCTGATGCGGAACCGGGGCCTGTCTTCGCCCTGGCGGCTCCCCTGCTGCATCCACCCTCGAGCCTGCAACGAGCCCCATTGCCCCAGGGGCACCATCACCGTCGCCTCGGCCCCGGGATAGGTTTTCTCGGTGCCCTGGGTCCAGTGGGCGGAGACCTGGAGCCGGACGCCGTGGCCTACGCGGCGGCCCAGGCCCAGTGACCAGCGGGTTCGCAGGTCGCGGGCGGTATCCGAGAGCACCTGGTGGTCTATGCCGAGGGTGAACTGCACCCGTTCCACCAGGGGCGAGATCTGGAGCCGATAGCCGCCGCCCCAAACGGCCCGCCGGTCGTGAAGTCTGGAGCCTTCCAGAGCCAACCGGCTTCGGCTCACAGAAAGCCGATGGAAAAAGGCCCGGTTCTGCCAGGTGTGCCGGGCGGTGATGCCGCCTGAAAGGACTTCGTTCTGATTCTCCTGCCAGCCGAGGGTGTCGCCGCGGTGCTGGTCCCATCGGTTCCAGGTGCCGGTCACCTGAACCCGGGGGGACAGGGGCACGGCCAGGGTCACCAGGCGGTGGAAGGCCCGGGTGGTGGCCTCCTGGGTGCCCGACAGGTTGTTCCGTTTCCAGGTAAGCCGGGCGGTGCCATTCAGGCGATGGTTCCAGAGGGAAAAGTTGGTCCCCACGGTGTTCTCCTCCCGGTCCACCTCGAGGGAAGGCACCCCCAGCGACCGGTAGCCGGGCCCCAGGTACAGGCGCTGGAACAGCCAGGTGGTGACCCGCACCCGGAACCTCACCTCGGTCCGGTACCCGTAATCCACATGGCTGCTCTGGTTCACCACGGTTCCCCAGCGGCGAAGGGTCCGGGCCAGCGGCAGATCGGCTGTCGGGGTAAGGCTGGCATCGTAGGTGTGCAGGCTTCCGAAGAGGTTGCCCTGCAGGTGGAGAGGACCGGTGCCGACGTTCAGGGCCACGGCCGCCACAGCGTTGGCTTGAGGAGCCACTCCGGTTAAGGTGTCCTGGAGCCGGTCCTGCACCCGCAGGAGTTCCAGGTGAAAGGCCCGGCGGGCGCCGATCAGGAGCCCCTGAACCTCGCGCGTGGGCGGCGTACTCAGGGTGTCCAGTTCCGGCACGCGGGCGCGGCCGGTGACCGCAAACAGCCGCAGAGGTCCGGGAAACAGGTCCAGCCCGTATCCCCGCACCACGAGCCCGTTCAGCACGAAGGGGGAAAAGGTGGGCGAGAAGTCGCCGAAGTACAGGCGCCCCCACGACCAGGTGGGCTGCACCCCGTACATGGAGGTGGCATAGGGATGGAACCGGTCTTCGGAATTGGCCAGCACCTGTACCTGAACCGTCCACCAGAAAACGCGCAGGCCGGTGGCCACGCCCACCCGGACCACATGGGGCGATGCCAGGGAATCCAGGGAGTTGCTCCGATACTCATAGGAGGCCCACACCTGTCCCCCGAGGTTCAACTGGGCCAGAAGGATCCACAGCCACATGGCTCTATCGGGCCACTGCCTGGTACCGTGCCCGGCCCCTGCTCTCGTTGCCTGAGGTGTCCACGGCCCTGACCCGGTAAAAGTGGTCGGGCCGGCCGGTGGTGTCGTGGAACTCGGGGGTGGTCAGGAGCCCTTCGTGCAAGGGTTCGTAGCGTCCGTTGGGCAGGTTCGACCGGTACACCCGGTATCCGGCCAGGTCGGGGACCGCCACGGGTTTCCAGGTGATGCGGATGCCTGGCGTGTCCACCCGGACCACCACGCTTTCCGGGGCCGGCGGCGGAATCCGGTCGCGGACCTGGATCGCCTCCGACAGCACTTCCCGGCTCCGGTTGGGCACCGAATCCAGGGCCACCACAGCGTACCGGTACATCTTGCCGATTTCCGCCGTCGTATCCAGGAACACCTGGGTGGGATGGGGAAGGGTGGCCAGCAGGATGCGTTGTTCCCCTTCCAGCCGGTACACCTCGTACCGGGCCACATCCAGCGAAACCGAGCGGCCCCACACCACCTGAACGCTGCCGTCCTTCTGGAGGT
>WGAB01000129.1 GCA_015489295.1 Caldifarciminota bacterium | reverse complement strand
GTCCTTGAGGATGCCCATCTCAATGTACTTGGGCAGGAACTTGCCGACATCGTCGCGGGAGAACCCGAAGGTGGTTTGCGTGAGGTCGTTGGTACCGAAGGAGAAGAACTGGGCCACCTTGGCGATCTGGTGGGCCGTGATGGCCGCCCGCGGCAGCTCAATCATGGTGCCCACCTGGTACTCCACCTCCACGCCCTTCTCGCGGAACACCTCGCGGGCCACCCGGTGCACGATCTCTACCTGGTGCTCCAGTTCGGCCAGGGTGGACACCAGCGGGATCATGATCTCGGGCTTCACCTCCACGCCCTCTTCCTTGAGTTCGCAGGCCGCCTCAAAGATGGCGCGGGCCTGCATTTCGGTGATCTCGGGGTGGGTGATGCCCAGCCGGCAGCCCCGGTGCCCGAGCATGGGGTTCATTTCCTTCAGGTCGCGCACGCGCTTCAGCAGGTTCTCCTTGGCCTGGATCTGCTCAATGATCTGGCGGGTTTCCTTCAGGTTCTCGGCACCGGCCAGGTCGAAGTAGAGTTCGGCCAGTTCCTCCAGCAGCTCCTCCTCCTTGGGCAGGAACTCGTGGAGCGGCGGATCCAGGGTGCGGATGGTCACGGGCAGGCCGGCCATCTCGCGGAACAGCCCTTTGAAGTCTTCCTTCTGGAAGGGCAGGAGTTTGGCCAGGGCGCGCCGGCGCTCCTCCTCGGTATCCGAGAGGATCATCTCCTGCATGGCCCGGATGCGGTGGCCCTCAAAGAACATGTGCTCGGTACGGGCCAGGCCGATGCCCTCGGCCCCAAACTCGCGGGCCTTGCGGGCGTCTTCGGGCTTGTCGGCGTTGGCGCGTACCCGGAGTTTCCGGAACTCGTCGGCCCACTGCAGGAGGATCTCAAACTCTTCAAAGAGTTCGGGCGGCACCAGCGGCGCCTCGCCCACGAACACGCGGCCCGTGGAGCCGTCAATGGTGATGATGTCGCCCTTGCGGACCTCCTGGCCCCGGGCCACAAAGACCTGCCGGTCGTAATCCACGGTAATGTCCTCGGCGCCCACCACGCAGGGCTTGCCCATGCCGCGGGCCACCACGGCCGCGTGGCTGGTCATGCCGCCCCGGGCGGTCAGGATGCCCTGCGACCGGGCCATGCCACGGATGTCGTCGGGCGAGGTTTCGTGCCGCACCAGGATCACCTTGTGGCCCTCTTCGGCCAGGTGGGCGGCCTCTTCGGGGTCAAACACCACCATGCCGCTGGCCGCGCCGGGCGAGGCCGGCAACCCCTGGGCGATGGGTTCGCCGCGGAACTTGGGGTCGATCATGGGGTGGAGCAACTGCTCCACCTTGTAGGGGTCCACCCGCAGCAGGGCCTCCTTCTTGTCGATCAGCCCTTCGCGGGCCATGTCCACGGCAATCTTAACCATGGCGCGGGGCGTGCGCTTGCCCACCCGGGCCTGGAGGAGGTACACCTTCTTCCGCTCAATGGTGAACTCCAGGTCCATCATGTCGCGGTAATGTTTTTCCAGGCGGTCAAACACCTGGAGCAGTTCCTCGTAGGCCTCGGGCATCTCGTTCTTGAGCTCCTCCAGGGGCTTGGGCGTGCGGATCCCGGCCACCACATCCTCGCCCTGGGCGTTCACCAGGTACTCGCCGTACACCTTCTTTTCGCCGGTGGAGGGGTTCCGGGTGAAGGCCACGCCGGTAGCCGAATCGTTGCCCATGTTGCCGAACACCATGGTCTGCACGTTCACGGCCGTGCCCCACTCGTCCGGAATCCGGTGGATCTTGCGGTACTCAATGGCCCGCGGGTTGTTCCAGGACTTGAACACCGCCTCGATGGCCATCCAGAGCTGCTTTTTGGGGTCCTGGGGGAACTCCTGGCCGGTCAGTTCCTTGATGCGCTTCTTGTACTCCTCCACCAGCTCCTTGAGGGCCTCGGCGGGCAGCTCGTAGTCCAGGGTTACCCCGTACTGCTTCTTCTTGCGCTCCAGGAGCTTTTCAAACTCGTCGTGGGGAACCCCCATCACCACGGAGCCGAACATCTGGATGAACCGGCGATAGGAGTCGTACGCGAAGCGCTCGTCGTTGGTCAGCCGGGCGAGGCCCTTAACGGTTTCGTCGTTCAGGCCCAGGTTCAGCACGGTGTCCATCATGCCGGGCATGGACACCCGGGCGCCGGAGCGCACGGACACGAGCAACGGGTTCTCCGGATCGCCGAACCGCTTGCCGGTGAGTTTTTCCAGGCGTTTCAGGGCCTCTTCCACCTGCTGGGGAAGTTCCTCGGGCACCTGGCCGTGCTTGAAGTAGTACACGCAGGCCTCGGTGGAAATCGTGAAGCCCGGGGGCACCGGAATCCCGAGATTGGTCATTTCGTGGAGATTGGCGCCTTTGCCGCCCAGGAGATCCTTCATCTGGGCGTTCCCTTCGGCCTTGCCTCCACCGAAGAAGTACACGTACTTCTTGCTCATCGCTTGGAAACCTCCTATTTCGTTACCGCGAGTTTGAAGGTATGGGTTTGGCCATCGCCGGTTCGGACCACGCCCACGTAAAGTCCGGGCGAAAGGGTTTCGGCGCCGCGCACCGTCAGCGTGCCCGGCATCTCCTCCTCGGCCTCCAGCCCCGAAACCCGCTGGCCGGTCAGCCGGAACAGACCGAGCCACTCCATCGGGGAGGAGCCGACCACCTGGAACCGGGATTGGCCGTGATTCAGAGGATTAGGATACACCCGAACCCCGGCGTTTGCCGGGCCTCCGAGGGAAAACAGGTCGCCCAGGTCCAGGCGCGCCAACCCCTTGTTCGTGCCCACATAGGCGGTGTTGTGGGCCAGGTCCAGCACCAGGTCGTGGCGAGGCGAAAACAGGTATGGGTTGGTCATGGGGTCCGGCCGGGGGACATCGGGCAAGCCCCGGGTCACCCAGGTGATCTCCTCGGGCGGATCGGAAACCGTATAAAACCCCACGCCTTCCTCGGTAAGCAGGACCAGCCGGTTCAAGGCAATCCGTACCTCGTACACCTGCTGGGCCGGCACCGTGGAAGCCTGCCGCACCTCCTGGTTTTCCACCACATACAGGCCGTTGAAGGTGCCGAGCCACATCCGACCCGAGGGGTCCTCGGCCATGCTGCTGACCGCGGCGGACACCCGGCCACCGTCGGAAAAGAGCAGGTGATCCAGGTGATCCAGGGATTCGTACACCGAAAACCCCGCATAGCGGCCCACCCACACCCGGCCCTGGCGGTCTACGGCGAGGGCGTAGGGGAAGGCATCGCCACCGCCTCCCACATGGCCCAGATAGATCAGGGTGTCCGGCCGGTACCGGTACACATCGCCGCCGTAGGTGGCGAGAAGCCCGCTGGTGTCGTCCAGAGGCTGAAGGGCCGTCACCACGGGGTCGGCAGGCTGGAGCCGTCGCACCAAGGTCCCCAGGGTGTCAAACACATAGAGGCCGCCCTGGCTGCTGTGCCAGCTGGTTACCAGGGCACCGCCGGGAAAGGTGACCAGGTGCCGGGGCGTGGGGATCCAGCTCCGGGAGGCCACCTGCCAGACATCGTTCTCCAGGAAACTCACGGGATAGGGCGCGGGCCGCCCCTCCTGGCTTCCCAGCACCCACAGGCGTCCGTTACGGAAATCCAGGGAAATCACGCAGCCTACCGAGGGCCCGGCCAGGTCATAGAGTTGCCGCTGGCCGTTTTGTTCCACCATCAGGGCACGGCCAATGTTGTAGTTCTCCCAGGCCAGGTCCAGGGTATCGCCGTAGCCCAGGGCGTACACCACCCGGCCCTCCAGGGCCAGGATATCGCGCACATCCCGATTATCCTCGGGGAAATCCAGGACCTCTTCCGTGCCCGAGGGCAACAGGCGCCGGGGCCGGGCATCGGCCGCCGGACGCTTGGGATCCAGGTACAGGGTGTCGCCGGTAAACGCCACCATACCCACGGGCAAGCCCTGGGCATACAGCGTATCCCGGTACCCGGCGCCCCGCCCGGTGCCGACGGCGAGCCGACCCGCCTGCCAGGCCACCGCAAATACGGTGTCGGTGGGATACCGCAGGTGCCACAGGGAGTCGGCCGCCAGGGCCTCCCAGGGGG
>WGAB01000128.1 GCA_015489295.1 Caldifarciminota bacterium | reverse complement strand
GTTCACCATTGACCTGACCCAGCTCGCCCGTGAGGGCAAGCTGGACCCTGTGATCGGCCGGGAAAAGGAGATCGCCCAGGTGGTGGAAATCCTGACCCGGCGCCAGAAGAACAACCCGGTGCTGGTGGGCGACGCCGGCGTGGGCAAAACCGCCATCGTGGAAGGCCTGGCCCAGCGGATCGCCGAGGGCGCCGTGCCCGACACCCTCAAGAACAAACGCATCCTGCAGCTGGATATGGGCGCGCTCGTGGCCGGCACCCGGTACCGGGGCGACTTTGAGGAACGCCTCAAGAGCATCCTGGAAGAGGTCAAACGCGACGGCAACACCATCCTGTTCATCGACGAGATCCACAATGTGGTGGGCGCCGGCCGGGCCGAGGGCTCCATGGATGCGGCCAACCTGCTGAAGCCTGCCCTGGCCCGGGGTGAGTTCCAGGTGATCGGCGCCACCACGCCGGACGAGTACCGCAAGTACATTGAAAAGGACTCGGCGCTGGAACGCCGGTTCCAGCCCGTGTGGGTGGAGGAACCCACGCCCGAGGTCACCCTGGAGATCCTGCGCGGGCTCCGGCCCAAGTACGAGAAGCACCACGGCGTGCGGATTTCCGACGGCGCCCTGGAGGCGGCGGTGAACCTCACCCACCGGTACGTGCAGGACCGTCACCTGCCCGACAAGGCCATTGACGCCCTGGACCAGGCGGCGGCCCGTAAGAAGCTCAAGGCCTCCATGCCTCCTTTGGAGGCGCTGGAACTCCAGCAGAAGATCCGCCGGCTGGAGGAGGAACTCAAACAGCGCCAGGAGGAGGGCCGCGAGGACGAGGTCAAGAAACTCCAGAAGGAAATCGAGGCGCTCCGGAAGCAGCTGGAGAAGCTCTCGGCCAGAGCCCCCAAAGCGGTCTCGCGGCTGGAGGAGTTGAAGAAGGAGGCCGAGGACCTGGAACGGCGTATCAAGGAGGCCGAGGAGCGGGGCGACCTGGAGGAGTTTGAGCGGCTCTCGGACCGCCTCAAGGAGGTCAAGAAGCAGATCATCCAGGCCCAGAAGGAGAAGGAAAAGGCAGGAGAAAAGGCCGAGGAGATCGTGGTGACGGCCGACGATGTGGCCGAGGTGGTGTCCGAGTGGACCGGCATCCCGGTGGCCAAGATGCTGCAGGAGGAGCGCGAGCGACTCCTGAAGATGGAGGAGTACCTGCACCGGCGCGTGGTGGGCCAGGACGAAGCCGTGCGCGCCGTGAGCGAGGCCATCCGCCGGGCTCGGGCCGGCATCTCGGACCCCCGCAGGCCGTTGGGCTCCTTCCTGTTCCTCGGCCCCACGGGCGTGGGCAAAACCGAGCTGGCCAAGACGCTGGCAGAGTTCCTGTTCGGCGACGAAGACGCCCTGATCCGCCTGGACATGTCCGAGTTCAAGGAAGAACACTCGGTGGCCAAGCTCATCGGCGCCCCGCCCGGCTATGTGGGCTATGAGGAGGGCGGCAAACTCACCGAGGCGGTCCGGCGCAAGCCCTACTCCGTGATCCTGCTGGACGAGATTGAGAAGGCCCATCCCCGGGTGTTCGACCTGTTCCTGCAGGTGCTGGACGACGGCCGGCTCACGGATTCCCAGGGCCGCACCGTGTCTTTCCGCAACACCGTGATCATCATGACCTCCAACCTGGGCAGCCAGTACCTCCTGAACCTGATGAACGCCTACAACCCGCGCTTTGAGGCCCTGCATCAGCGGTTCCAGGACCTGGAGGTGAAGTACAGCCGCGGCGAGATCTCCAAGGAGGAATACGAGAAGCAGCGCAAGCAATTGGAGGAGGAACTCAAGAAGCTGGAAGAGGAGTTCGACCGGGCCTTTGAGGAAACCAAGCAGAAGGTGCTGGAGGTGGTGAAGGCCAGCTTCCGGCCCGAGTTCCTGAACCGGATCGACGAGATCGTGGTGTTCCACCCGCTCAAGTGGTACCAGATCCTGGACATCGTGGACATCCTGATCAACTACTTGAACCGGCGGCTGAAAGACCAGAACATTGAGCTGGAACTCACCCAGCGGGCCAAGGAGTGGCTCGTGCGGAAGGGCTTTGACCCGCTGATGGGCGCCCGACCGCTGAAGCGGGTGATCCAGCGGGAGATTGAGAACCGGCTGTCGGAGATGATCCTGAAGGGCGAGGTGAAGCCCGGCGACCGGGTGGTGGTGGATGTGGAGGATGGTGACCTGGTGCTGAAACCCGAGCGTTCCGGCGCCGCCAAACGGGCCCGGAACCGGAAAAAGAAGGGGAGCAAGGCGTGATCGGAACCCTGTTGAGCCTGCTGTTGCTGGCCACCGGAGGGCCCGCCGCCGGGGCGGCGGCGGGCCCTCCGCTTCCCCCCTATCCCCTGGCCCTTCGGTCCTTTGAAGTGCATTACCGGGTGACCGGCACCCGGCGCGGGACCGAAACCCTGGCCGTGGTGGATTCGGGTGCAGTCCTGCTCGTGCACATCCACGATACCCTGA
>WGAB01000127.1 GCA_015489295.1 Caldifarciminota bacterium | reverse complement strand
TTCAGAAGTTCCGCAGGCGATAGAACCGGAACGGGGGACCCAGCGAAGTCCTTCTCGTTCCGGGTAACCAGATAAGCGGCCCCGATTTCTACCGATGCTGCAGCGGCTACAGCATCCTCAAAGTCTTTCAGAGGCAGCTGTAGCGCCCGTTCAATCACGCCCTGGGTGATGGGAGCAACCTTGAGGAAGCTTATCAGTTCCGTGAGCACCCTTCGCGCCTCCTGTGAGGATACTGCTTTGGCATAGAGGTAAAACAGAGTGGTTACATGATGCGCCGCCCACCACCCTTCCAGGGCTCCTATTTCCGCAGCAGCCAAGATTTCGCCCGCCTCCCACGCAAAGGGCTTCCGCTGCTGCAGGGCATCCAACAACACATTGAGATCAATCAGAACGCGAAGCGCCACGGTATTTCTCCTCCAGGTACCGGTGGTAATCCTCGGGTTTGGCAGAAGGAGGCAGGGTTCCAAGGAGGCGGGGAACCCGGGTGGCCCGGGACAGGTACCCTTCCGAGGCCTCCGGAAGGCGCTCCAGGTATAGGGTGATGAGGCGGCTCAGGGAAGTATGGTGAGCCCGTGCAAAGGCCTTGGCTCGCTGGAGCACCCGTCGGGGTACCCGCACGGTGAGTTTTACCTGCTGGGATTTTGCTTTCTTCTCCATGCCGTACATTTTACGCGAAAATCGTACGGCGTCAATGCCGAATCTCCCTGCGCTGGTTAGAGGTGGATAACGGGAGCAGTTCAGCAAAAAGATGGTGCAGCGCAGAGCCGCAGCACGTCTCCTCTGTAGCGCAAGGAACTCTTGGATCCACATCCTGTAGGAGCCGCTTCAGCGGCGATCCTTGGTCCCCTGGAACAGATGATCAGGAATCCAGATCGGTCCTAAGTCTCTGCGCTCCAACAACTTCCTCTCTCTCGCGGGGTCGAATTCCTCTAACTCCTTGTGGTCCAACAACCTCCTCTCCCTGAGGGCGAAGATTGAGGTGGGGGTGAATCCCGGAACGACGATCCTCGGAATCCTCAAGCAGAGCCGGATGGCCGAAGAATCCAGGGAGATCTCCGATCTTGATGATTCACGGATTCCGTGCTATCATGTACAAGCAACCCGTGGCTGAGGTCGTGGACGGCATTCGGAAGGTTCGGTTAGCATACACAACGAGAAATGGCGATCCTGTCCTTCAAGAACCGCGGTACCGAGGACATTTTCCATGGCGTAAATTCTCCACAAGCCCGGCGCACGCTCCCAAAAGACCTTTGGGCCATCGCTCAAAGGAAACTGGATATGCTGAATGCGGCCACAACACTGGAAGACCTGCGGAGGGTACCGGGGAATCGTTTGGAAAAACTCTCCGGAGACAGGAGAGGGCAATACAGCATCCGGATCAACGATCGGTATCGGATTTGTTTTGTTTGGTCGGAAAACGGGGCAGAAAGGGTGGAGATCGTGGATTACCACGGGTGAAACCCGGTGAAAAGGAGGTAGATGCAGATGGCCGAGGTTCTGCTTCCCAAGAAGCGCCCACCGGTGCATCCCGGAGAGGTGCTCCGGGAGGAGTTTTTAAAGCCTTTGGGGCTGACCCAGCGGGATCTGGCCAAAGCGCTGGGGCTACCGTACCAGCGGATCAACGAAATCGTGCGCGGAAAGCGGGGGATTACGCCCTCTACGGCGCTTCGCCTGGCCCGTTTCTTTGGCACCACACCCCAGTTCTGGCTCCGGCTCCAGGAAGCCTGGAATCTGTACCACGCCTATCAGGAGGAGAAGAAGGCCCTGGCCAGGATCAGGCCCTACGAAAAGCGCGTTGGGGCTGGGCGATAGCCGCCTTCCACCTCAGTTGCGCATCGCGGCTAAAGCCGCTCCTACGAAAACCGGCATGTAGGAGCCACTTCAGCGGCGATCTTTGGAACTGAGGCGGGAATGGGTGATTCAGGACGAACGGGCGGTGTCTTCCACGATGCGGCCGTCGCGGAGCCGAATCACCCGATGGGCGGCCTCAATCACCCTGGGGTCATGGGTGGAAAACAGGAAGGTCACCCCCAGGTCCCGGTTCAGGCGTTCCATCAGGTGGATCAAACGAAGGCCGGTTTCGGTGTCCAGGTTGGCGGTGGGCTCATCGGCCAGCACCAGGCGGGGCCGGGTGACCAGGGCTCGTGCGACAGCCACCCGTTGCTGCTGGCCGCCGGAGAGCTCCTGGGGCCTGCGATGGAGAACCTCGCCCAGGCCCACCTGTTCCAGGGCCTCCTGGGCCCGCCGGCGCCGTTCCCGGGCCGAAACCCCCTGCAGGAGCAGCGGAAACTCCACATTCTCCAGTGCCGTGAGCACCTCAATCAGGTTGTAGGTCTGGAACACGAAGCCCAGGTTCCACAGCCGGAAATCGGCCAACTGGTTCAGGGAGAGGCGGTTCAGGTGGACCCCGGCCACGGTAACCTCGCCGGCGGTCGGGGTATCCAGGCCGCCGATCAGGTTCAGCAGCGTGGTTTTCCCGGAGCCCGAGGGCCCGGCCAGGGCCGTGAACTCTCCTGCCTCTACCTCAAAGGTCACCCCCTGCACCGCCCGGGTTTCCACCCGGCCCACGCGGTACACCTTGGTCAGATTCCGCACCTCTACCAGTGCCATGTTTGCCTCGCCTTTTCGGTTCACCGAACGATCCTCAGGGCCTCCACCGGCCGCAGGCGCGAAGCCCGCCAGGCCGGATACAGGCCCGCCAGCAGACCAAACAGGTACACGAGTACCAGGCTCCCCACGACCCCCAGGGCATCCATGGCCGGAAACACCCGGGTATCCAGGCCCAGGAACTCCATGCCCTGGCTGAAGGCCGCCAGGTTCAGGCCGTAGCGGCTCCACAGGAGCCAAACCCCCAGGGTCAACAGGGCTCCCAGGAGGATCCCGAGGGTGGTCAGGTACAGGGATTCGAGAAGCACCATTCCCCGGAGGTATCGGGGTTTCAGGCCGATGGCCATCATCACGCCAAACTCGCGGTACCGTTCGGCCACATTCATGTACAGGATATTGAGCACGCCCAACGCCACGGCCAGAAGCAGGATGGAAAGATACAGGAGCCCACCGATCCGGCTCAGGGTCAGAATCTTCTGAAAGTAGGGATACCGCTCCTGCCAGGTGCGTACCTGCAGCGAATCGGGCAGCCGCTGTTCCAGCCGTTGCCGCACCTCGGAGGGGGACACGCCCGGTCGGGTTCGGAGGTAGAGGGCCGAGATTCGCGGCGGCAAATGGGCCAGGTGTTCCAGGTCCTGGCGATGCAGCACCGCCACACCCTGGTCCAGCCCGGCCACGCGCAGCAGGCCGGCCACCTGGAAATTCCGGGCCTCAATGGTGCCATCGCGGGCCTGGGTCATCACCACCACCCGGTCGCCCACCCGTACCTTCAGCCGCCGGGCGGTTTTCGGGGGCAACAGGATCCATCGGCGCCGGTGCCTCGAAGGGAAATGGCCCGGCCGCACATGGCGTGCCCAGGACGACACCTCGCGTTCCTCCTCGGGCACGATCCCCACGAGCACGAGATTCTGCCAGAAATCGGCCGTGCTCACGAGGCCCTGCAGCAGCAAGCGGCCCGAGGCCGCCCGCACGCCCGGGGTTTCCAGGGCCCGTAGCCGCAGGGTTTCGGGCCGGGCCAAGAGGTGCTCCAGGGGTTTGAGTTCCAGGTACTTGCGGTGCTGCACCTGAAGGTCGCCGGTAAAGGCCTCCACCAGGTTGTTCTGCAGGTTCACGAGGTACCCCAGGATGAAGGCGTAGTAAAGCACCAGGAACGAGAACCCGGCGGCCACCATGACCAGGGCCAGGGCCGTCCGTCGTCGGTTTCGCCACAGGTTCCGCCAGGCCAGTTTAAACATGGCGCAGGGCCTCCGCCGGCGTCAGGGACGCGGCCCGGCGCGACGGCAGCCAGCCACCCACCAGGCTCAGGACCAGCACGAGAAACAGGGTGTACACGAAGTGGACCGGCAGAATGCGGGTATAGATTTCCACCTGGGAAATCCCGAAGAGTTCGCCCCCGCCCTCCAGGTGCCACACCCAGGGATGGGCGCTGAGGTACCCGGCCAGGGCGAGGCCTCCGACCAGGCCCAGGCCCGCCCCCAGCAGGCCCACCCACAGGCTCTCCAGCAGCACTACGCCCCGGATCCAGCGGGGCCGGAGCCCCAGGGCCATCATCACGCCGAACTCCCGGGTGCGTTCCACCACATTCATGTACAGGGTGCTGAGCACGATGAGCGCCACCAGAAAGAGCAGCATGTCCACGGTGATCCAGCCGCTGCCGGAATCCAGCTTCAGGTACTGGTCAATCTCCGGGTGGTCCTCCTGCCAGGTCAGCACCAGAACCGAGGGGCCCAGGAGCTGCCGCAGCCGGCGGGCTGTTGCCTGGGGATGCATGGGGTCTGTGGTCCAGAGGGCGATCTCGGTCACCTGATCCGGCATGGCCAGGAAGGTTTGGGCGGTTTGGAGATCCATCAGCGCCAGGAAGGGGTCGGCATCGGGATTGCCCGAGCGGTACAGTCCTACGATCGCAAAGAGGTCCACGGCCAGAGAGCCATAGGCATCCTGGGTGATGAGCACCACGGTGTCGCCCACGGCGAGGTCCAGGCTCCGGGCTACCTTTTCGCTGAGGAGCAGCGCGTTTTCGCCGGGCCGGGGCCGCCGCCCCTGAACCACAAACAGAGGGCTCAGCGTGCTATCGGCAGCCCATCGCAGGGCCATCAGGCCCACACCCACCGAGTTGGGACCCACGGAGAGCAGGGCACCGGTTCGGATCCGGGGCGCCACCGCCACCACCGAGGGCACCCGGCGGATCCGCTGCTCCGTTTCCGGGCTCAAGGTAAGGCTGTGCCACAGGGTGGGGGTATCCTTGTACTCCGGGTGGTACAGCTGGATCACGCCGTATCGCCCGCTCTGGAGCAGATTCGTGAGCATGGAGGTGTGGCTCCCCTCAATGAGGGCGAAGTACACGAACACCAGCATGCTGCTGAGGCTCACGGCCACCAGGGTGACCACCATGCGGGTCCGATGGCGCCAGAGGTTGCGGAAGGACATCTTGAAGAGCAGGGTCATGGCCCCTACGGCCCTCCGCGGGCGCTGATTTCCTCCAGCCGGGTCACCTGGAACCAGGAAGCCTGCATGGGCACATCAAAGCGCACATCCACAAGCCGCAGCACGGTTTTGTGGCCCGGCCGGTTCAGGGGCACGGCCTCCATCACGGTGGGCAGGCGTCGGCCGTGAAGGGTTTTGACCTCCCGAAAGGTGATCACCCGTACCTCCTCGCCGCGGGCGTTGTAAAAGTGTTCCACCAGGGGCAGGTTGGGGAGCAGCATCTCCAGCACGATGCGGTCCCACACTACCGGTGCATCGGGCTTGGGCCGCAGTTCCAGGGTGACGGTGTCTCCCTTCTGTTCCAGGATACGGGGTTCGTAATCCTGGCTGATGGAGCTGCTGCGGGCCACATCGTCGTTGGTGAAATCGCTGCCCATCCAGGAGTTCATCATCATGGACGGGGGAATGCGGACCGTGCGACGCACGCGGGGCAGGTACAT
>WGAB01000126.1 GCA_015489295.1 Caldifarciminota bacterium | reverse complement strand
GGTTCCCCACGGCGGAAATCCAGGAGCCGTACACCACGGCCAGCAGGGCATGGCCGTACTCCCCCTCGCCCCCCACGAGCGGCATCACGCCGTGAAACACCAGGCCCTGCAGCAGGATCTTAAGGGGGTACACCACGATCACGCTGAGCAGCGAGTAGAGGAACATGCGATGCTGAAAGGCCGCGAGACGTGCGGGATCCTCCGACAGCTGGGGCATGGTTTCCTTGAGCTTTTCCAGCTGCAGATGGCTGACAAAGGGCATCACCAGCCAGAGGGCCAGCACCGTCAGCAGAAGGCCCAAAAGAAACGGCCACAGGAAGCTGGCCCGTTCCTCAAACACCCGATCGGGCTCGTAAAACACCTGCCACAAACTCTTCAAGGCCTCCATGCAAACCTCCTTGGTTATTCGTACCGCAGGGCCTCAATGGGGTCCATCCGGGCTGCCACCGAGGCCGGATGAATGCCGAAGAACAGGCCCACCAGGGCCGAGAAGCCCACGCCCAGCACCACGCTCCACAGGGGCATGGCCGAGGGCAACGGCGTCAACACATCCACGAGTTTGGCGATGCCGAAACCCAGGAACACCCCCAGGAGGCCTCCCACCGCCGTAAGCACCATGGATTCCAGCAGGAACTGCAGCAGGATTTCGCGGCGTTTGGCCCCCACGGCCATGCGCAGGCCGATCTCGCGGGTGCGTTCCCGCACCGACACCAGCATGATGTTCATGATACCGATGCCGCCCACCAGCAGCGCCAGCGAGGCGATGGCGATCATGGCCAGGAAGATGCCGCTCGTCAACTTCCGATAGGCCTCCAGGAGCACCTGCTGCGTGTTCAGGCCGAAGTTGTTTTCCTGGTCAAAGCGCAGGCCGCGCCGGGCCCGCAGCAGCTCCTCAATCTCGTGGAGGGCCTCCTCCATCCGGCTCTCCTTGGCCTGCACCAGAATGGAGAGCGAGCGGAACACCCGGAACTCGCCCCGGGGCGGAAAGAACTTTTCCATGGTGCTCAGGGGAATGATGACGATGTTGTCCAGGTTGGTGCCCAGGAACTCGCCCTTCTTTTTGAGCACCCCCACGATCATGAACTTGCGGTTGCCGATCAGGATCTCCTGGCCCAGGGGATCGGCCACCTCCTTCAGGAGCTGGTCCACCACATACTGGCCGATCACGCACACCTGGCGCCGGTACTGTTGGTCTTGCTCGGTAATGTCGCGGCCCCGTTCAATCTCCAGGCCGGAGACCTCCACATAGCCGGGCTCCGCGCCCACAAAGGACTGCACCTCCAGTTCCTCGGAGCGGAACCGCACGGTCTGGCTCCACTGGGTTCGGACCGCCACGGCGCGCTTCACCGAGGGCAGGCGTTCGATGGCACGGGCATCGTCAACGGTGAGATCGGGCCGGCGGGCGAGTTCCCGCAGTTCCTTGCGCGACATGGGGCCCATGCGGATGGTCCAGGTCCACTTCTGCACATGGATGGTGTTAGACCCGATGGCGCCCAGCACCTGGTAGGTGTAGCGGTTCATGCCCTCAATGATGGACACCATGCTGATGACCGTGGCCACCCCGATGATGATGCCGAGGGTGGTCAGGAGCGCACGGACCCGATTGGCACGGAGCCCCAAAAGGGCCGTGGTCAAGAGATCCTGGAGCCTCACGGCAAGAAAGGATACAGGACGCCGTTTTTGAGATTCAATGTTCCTTCGCTGGCCCCATCCTGCCGCCCCTGGTTTTCTTCAGGGCAAGTGCCTCCATGGGTAAACCGAAGCCAAACCCCGATCGGGGTGTTACCAGCGATACGCATCCCGGATATGCTCAATGCGGGGTGGGCGGCCCCAGATGACCGTCACCACATCCAGCCGCACGGGCACTTTTCCGCTAAGGCCCCGGCGATACAGGTAAAGTTCCATGGCCTTTCGCAGGTGTTCCAGTTTCCGCCGGGTGAGGGTCTGCAGGGGATGAAACTCCGCCGTGGCCGAGAGGCTCCGCACCTCCACGAACACCAGCACCTCGCCCTCCCGGCCGATCAGGTCGATTTCCCCCACGCGGGTGTTGAAATTGCGCTCCAGGATGCGGATGCCCTGGCGTTCCAGGTACCGGGCTGCCAGCTCTTCAGCGGTATCCCCCCGCCTGCGGCGTTCTGTAGGGCTCAAAAATCAAAGCCTCCCTCGCTCCGGCGGAGGATCCGGCGCCAATCCGGCCGCGACGGCTCCTCCGGGATGCTGGAATACACGAGTTCGTAAACGTTGTTGCCCTGCAGGTCTACGAACACGAATTCCATGGTGCCCCGCTGGTAATAGATCCACTTCTCGGAATCGCGTTCGCCGAAGGCCAGGCTCTTGCGCTCAATCTGGTCGGGCGGCCCGTACTTGATGTAGATCCGACCCCGGTCGGTGTACCGGCCCAGTTTCCGCCCTTCCCGGAAGTGCTCGTCGGCATAGCGCACCCGACGGATGAATTCGGGTAGAAACTCGTTTTCCGGAGTATCGGGGTTGGGGTCGAAGCGTTTCCAGAACTTCAGCAGGAACAGGGTGCGGCTTCGGGGATCCTGGAGGGACCGCAACTCGGCCATCTCCTGCTCGTCGGCAAAGTAGTCGATAAAGGAAAGGTAGGCCAGCGTCGCGCTGTCCATTTCCGGAACCTGAAGGCCGGTGGCCGGGTTCCAGAAGAAGGGGTGCAGGGCCTCGGCCCGCTGGCCAGTACTGAGATCGGTCACCTGAAGCCGGAACTCATAGGCGCCGGGGGCCAAGCCCTTAAGGGCCAGGGAGCCAGCCCAGGGCGCCGAACGGCGACGGTTCTTGGCAATCAGGTGGGGTTTTACCCGGAGCACCGGGGTTCCCGCCGTGTCCTGCACCACCTGGTTCAGCACCAGGTAGCCGGTATCTGGGGTCAGGCCGTAGAACTCCACGTAATAGGCCAGGTGCTGGTTGGGCGGACGATAGGTCCAGGAGGGGTTCGGGATCACTGCCACACCGTGCTTGTAAAAGGGGTTCAGGCTGTCCCGTACCAGGTCCAGGGCCAGTTCGATGTCCGAACAGCGCAGGCCGGTGCCCGGCGGCGGCACCTGCAGGGTTAAATCGGCCTGGCCCCGGGCCTGGCCGGCCTGAAGGACAACCTGGAGCCGGTAGGTGCCGGGCCGAAGGTACAGCTGGAAGTAGTCCACCACCTGCCCCTGATGGCAGGGCTGCAGTTTCTTTTGCCAGCTGCTGATGGAGGGCTTTGTTCCCTCTCGTTCCAGTTTGACCCGTACCTCGTAGGACGATGCGTTGCCCAGCCCCGAAGGGTCCAGCAGGTAGTACACCTCCACCTGGTACAGGGAGTCCTGCCGCTCAAACCGGGCGTAGTCCACCAGAAAGTGCACGGTACCGGTGGAGGACACGGGGCGGTGCAGCGTCTCAGTACTGGAAAAGCTGAGAGAAAGTAGGAGCCACCAGAACATAGTCGCCAAAACCTCCTTCGTCGACAAACACGACCCGCAGCTTCAGGTCGTAGTAGTACCAGATCTGGTAATCCTTGGAACCCCATTCCAGGGTGTGTTCCTCGATTTCGTCGGGCGGGCCGAAGCGGATGTACACAAGACCCCGGTCGGTCCGCGACCCCCGAATGCGGCCCACCGAAAAGTGGGCATCGGCATAGGCCACCCGGTCCAGAAAGGCGTCCAGGAACTCGTTGCGTGGCGTGCCTGGCGTCGGGTCCCGCTGCTTCCAGAAGGCCATCCACAGGGAATCCCGTTCCCGAAGGGTATTCACCTTTTTCAAGCGCTCCAGCAGCGAGTCGCCGGGGAAGAGGTGGGTCAGGATGAAAAGGTAATGGGCAAACTCCCGTTCGGTGAGGTGCGTAACCCCGGTCACCTGGAACCCCAGGCGCCGGTCAGCCAGGATTTTGCCAGCCCGGTCCAGGAACCGAAGGCGCACCTCATGGGCACCGAAGGCCAACGAGTCTACCCGGACACCGAGGGTGTCCCAGCCGGTACTGCTGACCCACTGGCTCCGGATCAGGGCATCGTCCACCCTCCAGGCCAAATACACCGAATCGGGCACCTCCCGCCACCGGACAAACACCAGGAACCGGCCGGTATCGCGGACCGTGTTCGTCAGAACCTTTTTGCCCTCCAGGAACCGGGAGGGGTCCAGAGGAATCAGGTCGCTTACATAGGGCGGACCGGGATAGGTGGCAATCTGAAGCCGGTAAGACATCAGGGCACGCTGGGCGTTTAGGTCCTGAACGGTGATCTGGACCTCGTACCGGGGGCTCCAGGCAAGGCGATAGATCCGCTGGAGCTGCAGGGGCGCGCTGCCCTGGGTGGCCTCAAAATCCTGAGCCTTCCAGGAGTTTTCGGAAAAATCGCTCCACACCACCCGACCGCCGGCATCGCGGATTTCCACGGCGTAGCGGATGCTGGCGAGGTAAGTGCCTGGCAGAGAATTCTGCCGGTACAGCAACATCTTGGGAGGCAGGGAAAACAGGGTGATCAGGGTGACGGTATCCGGCCCGGGCACCTGGTACACGGCCAGGGAATCGTAGCCATAGGGGAAGGCGCCCACGAGCTGCAGGAGCAGGAGACCGGCACCGGCAATGCTCACGCCGTCACCCCCATCTGCCGGGCCATCTCCTGGAGCCGGCGCACCCGTTCCTCCACGGGCGGGTGGGTGGCAAACAGGCTCTCCAGGCCCTGGCCCCGAAGCGGATTCACGATAAAGAGATGGGACGTGGCCGGATTGGTGGCGGGCAGAGGAATTCGGCGGGCATAGGCGGCAATCTTTTTCAGGGCCGAGGCCAGCGCCAGGGGATCGCGGGAGATTAGGGCCCCGGTACGGTCGGCCTCAAACTCCCGGGCACGAGACACGGCCAGCCGCACGAGCAACGCCGCAATCGGAGCCACGATGGAAATCACCAGGAAGGCGAGCGGGTTGCCACGGTCGTCGTCCCGGCCGCCACCGAAGAAGGCCACCCAGCGCAGCATGTAGGCCAGATAGGTGATGGCCCCGGCCAGCACCGCCGCCACCGTGCCGATGAGCATGTCGTAGTTCTTGATGTGGGCGATTTCGTGGGCCAGCACCCCCCGCAGCTCCCGGGGGCTCAGGAGTTTCAGGATGCCCGCGGTTACCGCAACGGCCGCATGGGAAGGGCTTCGGCCCGTGGCAAAGGCGTTCGGGTGGTCGGTGGGCACCACGTACACCCGGGGCATGGGGATGCCGGCCCGCTGGGCCAGCTCCCGCACGATGGCGTAGAGTTCCGGAGCCTCGGCCTCCGAAACGGGCCGGGCGCCGTACAGGGTCAGCACAATCTTGTCTGACCACCAGTAACTCACGAAGTTCAAGACCCCGGCGAGGATCAGGGCAAAGGTCATGCCCTGGGTGCCGCCCACCCAGTCGCCGAGGACCACCAGGAACACGGTCAAAAGGGCCAGAAGAAACAGGGTTTTTACCTGGTTCACGGGTTCTCACCTCCGGGAAAGTATTTTAACGCGATCCCCCAGAAGGACGAAGGTCAGAAGGCGCGCAGGAACCGGCACCAGCCGGACCCCAGTTGAAGGCACCGGCGCCAGGAGCCCAGCATCCGGGCCCCCAGGAACTGGCCCAGGAAATAGGCGCCGACCATCACGGGATAGGTGGACCAGTGGAACCCCAGGCCGCTTTTGAGCCGCAGGAGCACTACGACAGGGATAGGCAGGTGCACGGCCAGGAACCAGGCCGGCGAGAACTTGCGGGTGCCACCCCGCCAGAAGCCGAAGGGCAGGTTCAGAAGGAGCACCGCCAGGCCCACCCAGAGCAGTTTCATCGCG
>WGAB01000125.1 GCA_015489295.1 Caldifarciminota bacterium | reverse complement strand
GTTCCTGGGGGTTGCATCGCTGGAAAGCCTGGGCCATCTCAAACGATTGGGGAGCCAGACCCTGATCTATTACCTGACCACCACCTCCCTGGCGGTCCTCACCGGCCTCGTGCTGGTCAACCTGATCCGGCCGGGTGTGGGCGTCACCCTGGCCTCCTCCTCAGCAGGCCCGCTTCCTCCGCCGGAAGGCATGACCTTCCGGGACTTCGTGCTTCGGCTGATCCCTACCAATCCCTTTGCCAGCCTGGCCCAGGGCGACATCCTGCCCCTCATCGTCTTCTCCCTGCTGCTCGGGGCCGCGGTGATTGCAGTGCGCGACCGCGAGGCGGTGGTCCGGGTGTTCCAGGGCCTCAACGACGCCATCCTGACCCTCACGGGCTGGATCATGGGGCTCGCTCCCCTGGGGGTCATGGGGCTCGTGGCCTCCATCGTGGCGGAAAAGGGGTTGGGGGTGGTGATCCCCATCGCCCAGTACGCGGGTACCGTGGTGGCGGGCCTCCTGATCCATGCCTTCATCACCCTCCCCCTGGTGCTGCTCCTCGTGGGGCAGCGCTCGGCACTCTGGCTGTTTCACCAGGTGAAGGGTGCTCTGGTGGTGGCCTTTTCCACGGCCTCGAGTTCTGCCACCCTGCCCGTGACCCTGGAATCCATGGAACACAGGGCCGGTGTTTCCCGGGAGGTGGCAGGCTTCGTCCTGCCCCTGGGTGCCACCGTCAACATGGACGGCACGGCCCTGTACGAAGCCGTCGCCGCCCTGTTCATCGCCCAGGCCTACCACATCACCCTGCCCCTCTCGGCCCAGGTGGTGGTCTTCCTCACGGCCACCTTAGCGGCCATTGGCGCCGCTGGCATCCCCAGCGCCGGGCTCGTGACCATGGCCCTGGTGCTCCAGGCCGTGGGCCTGCCCCTGGAGGGCATCGGCCTGATCCTGGCCGTGGACCGCTTCCTGGACATGATGCGCACCACCGTCAATGTCTGGGGCGATTGCGTCGGCGCCGCGCTGATTGACCGGTGGAACCAGGGGAAACCCCAGGAAGCCGGAACCCCTTAAACGACCGTCGGTTTCGCCCCTTCCCGAAGGTTTGCAGGTTGGCCGGGCACCGTCCTCAAGGACCGGGCGAATCCGGCTTTAGGGCCTCCACGAGCTCCCGGGCCTCCGCCTGGCTGAAGGAGGCACCGAACCGCCACGCCTTGCCGGAGCGCCACCGGATTTCCACCCGAAACCGGCTATTGGCCCGGGGATCCAGCAGCCGCACCTCCTGAATCTCGTCGGCCGGGATCCGGCGGCGACGCAAAGGCACCCCGAGGAAAGACCACTGCACCTCCACGGTGTTCCGGTACCGGCGAACCCGCAGGTTGCCGAACCACAGGAACAGCGCATGGAACACCAGGTACACGCCCAGCAGGAAGAAAAACGCGAACACCACGGCAGCCACCCGATCGAACCCCGCCCCCCTCCAGAAGGACACCGTGCCCAGGCCGCCCAGAACGATCCCCAGCACCGCTGCCACCAGGGTCACAAGACCTCCGAGGCCCCACCGGTATCTCTCGGGCTGCCACAGCCAGCCCTCGGGCTCGGTCCGAAGGAACGAGGCGGAAGAAGGCTCTTCCTGAAACTCTATCGGCACGGCCGTTCCCTCCTGTGGCGGCCCGACCCAGAGAAGCACCCGGGCACCGGCATCCGGGCCCCATCGGTCCAGATGGACCTCCACGGTCCACACCACCTGCTCCTCTACCCGGCGCCCCAGCTGCGAAAGGAACTTGCGCAGGGCCTGCGGCAAGGTGGGGTCGGCCTCGGGGTTCTCGAGCACCCTGCCCGACCGGCTGGGGGGAAGGTGCCGGGGCGGCCGGAAGCACACCCGGGCCCGGGCTCCCTGGAGGCCCGGCACCAGGTCGCGCCTGCCCAGAACCTCCTCCTGGGACCACACGCGGAACTCCCTCCGGTACCTTTCCCTGCCCATCCGCCAGGTGAACACCCGAACGCAGCTGAGGGCCACATAAACCCGGACATCCTGCTGGAGGGGCAGGCCCCGGAGTTCCAGGCACAGGGGGCCGCCCACCCGCGGCTCGCCCTGGGGCACTACCCGCACCCGCCGCAACGGCAGGGCCTGGAGCACCAGGGCGATCCCCCACACCAGAACCCCCAGCCCGATGGCTGCAAACCCCAGTGCCACCCACACGGTGAAGGTCCAGCGCCCCTGCCGCACCAGGCGGAACGCCTCCACCGCCGCGGGCACGAGGAGGAGGAACCAGAAACCGGCGAACACCAGCAGGAACCAGGCCGGACCCATGGGCTTCAATCGTCGGGGACCGCGGGCCGGTGCGCCCGGACGCTTGTGGGCGGCCCGGGTAAATCCGACCATCCCCACGAGCCCCCCGAGCAGGAACACCGCCCCCAACAGAAAGAGCAGCACATGCACAAATCGAAAGCCCGGTTCCAGCACACTTTCCGCTGGATCCTGGGGGTTCACATACACCCGAACCCTCTGGCCCCGGGGATACCGCTGTACCACGCGCTCTGCCCAGGACCGGGGTCCGGCTACCTGCCCGCTCAGCCAGATGCGGCGGGCGGTGTATTCGTGTCTGCCGAAGGCGTACCGATAGACCACGTGGGGAGCAAAGGAAACCCCCTCCTGGGAACGGCGCACCTTCAGGTCCGATTGCACCACGGTGCCGGCCACCACGGGCCAGTTTCGGGCCGCAAGCGACCGCTTGAGTTGCACCCCGGCCCGATACAGGACACCGGCGCCCACGATGAAGAACAGGCCGAAGAGGCCGACGGCAACCCGCGCTCCCCGCGCCTTCCCCAGGAAGGCGCCCACCACGACCGCTGCGCCTGCGAGAATTGGGATCATTGGGCCTATTCCAGCCCACTATAGAGGAAAACTCCGAGAATCGCAAAACCCCGGCGGATGCCCTTATTCCAGCCACTTCCCCGGATTCAGCAGGTTCCGGGGATCCAGCGCGCGTTTGATGCGGCGGAGGGCTTCCAGGCCCTCGGGGCCCCACTCGGTGGCAACCAGCCGGAGCCCCTTGATGCCGATACCGTGGCAGTACTCCATGGACCCGCCGGAATCCTGGGCCAGGCGAAGCAATTGGTGGACCAGCTGCTGCATGCGTCTTCGGGAGGTTTTCCAGCGGGGATCCAGGTCGAACACCATCAGCGAGAAGAACTCCGGCACACCCCACACCGACCATTCCCGCACCCGAAAACCAAGGTTCTCCACGATCCGCTGTGCCTCCTGCCGATACGCGAGCACCTGCGAGGCTGGCAAGGCCACATGCGGGTAATCCATGGGAAGGCGCGACAGGATCTTCCGCCGGAGGCTGGAGGGAGCCCGGAGGGCGTGGCGGGCGTACTGCAGGGCGAGATCATGGCGGCTCTCCCAGAACTCCCGGGCCACCTCGGGCGACTCCGGAGCGGCCCCGTGGGCCCTGAGAAGAGCCTCGGCCCGATGCCAGGAGGCCTGAACCACCTCCCGGGGTCCCTCAAAGGCCAGGTACAGGCGCACCTGGCGGTGCCCCCGAAACCCCACCTCCTCGTAAAAATCCACCAGCGAGGGCCGGAGCCCCTGGCGTCTCAGGGCCAGAAGGGCCTGGACCCCCTGGTCAAAGCCGGGGAATCGCAGGGCGCGCAGGTCCCGAACCTCCGGCTCGGGAAACACCCGGAGGGTGGCCTGCACGATCACCCCCAGGAGGCCCTCGGAACCGATGAACAGGCGTTTCCAGTCGGGCCCGGCGGCCTTGGGCACCGCCGGAAACCGCACGAGTTCGCCGGTGGCCAGCACCACCTCCAGGCCCAGGGCCTGCTGCCCCATGGACCCGTAAGCCGCGGCCAGGTACCCCACACCGTCGGTGGACAGCGCGCCGCCCACGGTGGCAATGGGCCGGCTCCAGGGGTCATGGCCCAGGATCAGCCCGTGCCCCTTCAGAAACCGATGCAGGTCCTCCAGGATCACACCGGGTTCTACGGTCACGGTGAGGGCTTCGGCATCCAGGTCCAGGATTCGGTTCAGGCCGGTAAGGTCCAGCACCACGCCGCCGCGGACGGGCACCGCCGCGCCCATCACCCCGGTGCCCGCGCCCCGGGGCACCACCGGGAACCCTTCGCGATGGGCCAGTTTCAGCAGTTCCACCACCTGGTTCACCTCCCGGGCGTGCACCACGGCCTGGGCCCGTGACTCCAAAAGCGGCGCGGCCTCCAGCGCCCGGTACCCGCCCAGGGCATCCCCGGAATACCGGTCCAAGGTGGCAGGGTCGCAATCCACGGAGTCGGCACCGAAATGTCGGATCAGCAAGCCGCAGAGGTCCATGACCAAAGTTTAGCATCCTCTGGAGGACATGCAAACCCCGCCTGCTTGACGGAGAACCCGGTCAAACCTATAATTTCCGGCAAGTCGGGGCGTAGCGCAGTCCGGTTAGCGCACCAGCATGGGGGGCTGGGGGTCGGTGGTTCAAATCCACTCGCCCCGACTTTTTCATATGAACCTCACGCGTTTCCGCCTCTGGACGGTCC
>WGAB01000124.1 GCA_015489295.1 Caldifarciminota bacterium | reverse complement strand
GGGTCACGGTCCAGCGCAGGACCACCTCGCGCCGGGGCAGGAACCGTTGCACTTCGCCCAGGAACTCGTAAAAGCGGAGGGAGTCGCCCTCCATCGTGGAGTCGGCCACCACCTTGGCGTTCACCAGGCTGCTGTCGGAGGTCTGATAGATCCAGGTGTTGCCGGTTCTCAGGGGAAAATAGGGGGCACGGAGCCGATCCACGATGCTCGGGGAATTCTGGCAGGACAATGCGGCCAACAGGACCGCCACCGTGAATGCGCGTAACATGCTCAAATTATAAGGACATTGGGGTGTTTCCGGGGTCCCGGGCGGCACGGCCGAGCCGTCGGGGTCCTGGCGGGGCCGCCGTGCGTTGCAATCCCGCAGGGGGCTAAGTATAATTGGCCGAAGACCCGCCGTTTTTAACCACAAAAGGAGGCTTTTGTCATGGCCAACGTCCCGAAGGACCTGTTGTATACCAAGGAACATGAATGGGCCCGCGTGGAAGGTGACATCGTGACCGTGGGCATCACGGATTACGCCCAGAGCCAGCTGTCGGACATCGTGTATGTGGAGCTCCCGGAGGTGGGGACCCAGGTCAAGGCCATGGAGCCCTTCGGCACCGTCGAGGCGGTAAAGGCCGTGTCGGACCTCTACGCTCCGGTTTCCGGTGAGGTGGTAGAGGTGAACGAGCGTTTGGCCGACGAGCCGGATCTCGTCAACAAAGATCCCTATGGGGAAGGGTGGATGATCAAGGTCCGGATGTCCAACCCCGAGGAACTCAAGAACCTGCTTTCCCCCGAGGCCTACGAGAAACTCATTGCAGAAGAGGAGGGTTAAGGCTTGTCCTTCCCCTATTTGCCCTTGACCGACGAAGACCGCAGGGAGATGCTCAAAACCCTGGGGTTTTCGTCCATTGAAGAACTCTTTGCCCAGAGCATCCCCGAGGAGGCCCGGTTCAAGGGCACCCTGGACCTTCCCCCGGCCCTTTCCGAGTGGGAGGTTCGGCAGCACGTGGAGGCCCTGGCCCAGCGGAACCGGAGCCACCTCACCCTGTTCCTGGGCGGCGGCGTTTACGACCACTACATCCCGGCGGCGGTGCACCACGTCCTCTCGCGTTCCGAGTTCTACACCGCGTACACGCCGTACCAGGCCGAGGTGAGCCAGGGCACCCTGCAGGCCATGTACGAGTTCCAGTCGGTGCTGTGTGATCTTACCGGCATGGAGGTGGCCAATTCCTCGATGTACGACGGAGCCACGGCCCTGGCCGAAGCGGCCTTGATGAGCCTGCGGATCCAGAAAAAGCGCCACCGGATCCTATACAGCGAAGACCTGAATCCCCTGTACCGCCGTGTTCTCCACACCTACACCCACCGCCAGGACCTGGAGGTGGTGGAAGTACCCACCGATCCTCGAACCGGGCGGATGGATCTGAACTTCGTGGAGGACCACCTGGACGACCGGACGGCGGCTCTCCTGTTCCAGCATCCCAACTACTTCGGCATTCTGGAGGAGCCCTTCCGCCTGCGGGAACTCACCGCCCGGGTGGGGGCTCTGCTGGTGGTGGCCTTCGATCCGATTTCGCTGGGTCTGCTGGAACCCCCTGGGGCCTATGACGCCGACATTGCCGTGGGTGAAGGCCAGTCCCTGGGCCTGCCCCTGGGCTACGGTGGCCCCTACCTCGGCCTGTTTACCACCAAGGAAAAGTACCTGCGCCAGATGCCCGGGCGCATTGCCGGCGCCACGGTGGATGCCGAGGGCAAGCGCGGCTATGTGATGGCCCTGCAAACCCGGGAACAGCATATCCGCCGGGAACGGGCCACCTCCAACATCTGCACCAACCAGATGCTGTGTGCCCTGGCAGCCCTGGTGTACCTGAGCCTGATGGGCAGGGAAGGGCTCCGCGAAGTGGCCTACCAGAGCACCCAAAAGGCCCATTACCTGGCCGACCGCCTGGTGGACATTCCCGGGGTTCGCTTGGCCTACGATGCCCCCTTCTTCCGGGAGTTCGTACTGGAACTGGAGGGCAAAACCGCCCGCGAGGTGCGCGACACCCTGCTGGAGCATGGCATCGTGTTCGGCCATCCCGTGGCTGAACACCGGCTGCTGGTGGCGGTCACCGAGAAGCGTACCCGGCAGGAAATGGACTTCGCCGTGGAACGGGTGCGGGAGGTGATGGCGTGAGGTTGCCGGTGGAAGACCTCTGGGTCTCGCGGAAGGTGGCGAAGGTGACCCTTCGCGACGCCCGCGACAAGCCCGGGGTCGCCGCCGACCTCTTCACCCTCCTTTCGGAACTGGGCATCAACGCCGAGTTCATCATCCAGGGGCCAGCCCGCCGCGGCCGCGCCGACCTGGCCTTCCTGGTCCTGGAGTCCGAACTGCCCAAGGTCATGAACTACTACGACGAGATCGTGAAGGCGGTGGATGCCCGCGACCTCCAGGTCGACCGCAAGGTGGCGCTCCTGGTGTTTTACGGCACCCGGGAAATGCACCGCACCCCCGGCATCGCCGCCCGGGTGTTCACCGCCCTGGCCGTGGCCGGGGTCAACATCGAGATGATTTCCACCAGCCTGGACTCCCTGTCCATCGTGATCCGGGAGGACCGGGTGGACGATGCCGTCATGGCCCTCCAGGACTATATGGAACTGGAAATCCACGAAGGGTATTACGACGAGGAGTGAAACCATGGACATCTACGCTGCGATCCTGGCCGGTGGCCGATCCAAACGCATGAACTCGTCCGTCTCCAAGGTGCTCCATCCCCTCCTGGGGAAGCCGCTGGTGTTCTTTCCCCTCAAGGTGGCCTGCAGCCTGCGCCCTGCCCGCATCTTTGTGATCGTGAGCCCGGATACCCATCGGGAGGTGGAAACCCGGGTACGCGAAATGTTCCCCAACGAACCCATTGAGTTCGTGGTCCAGCCCGAGCCCCGGGGCACGGGCGACGCTGTTATGCAGCTCGCCCCCTTCTTCCAGGGCCAGGACGTCGACCTTTTGGTGATGCCGGGCGATGCCCCACTCCTGCGCGAGGACACCGCCAAGCTCATGTACCGGTTCCACAAGGAAAACGACGCCCGGATCACCATCCTGACCGCCGAGGTCCCCGATCCCACGGGTTACGGCCGCATCGTGCGTTCCCACGGCGACCGGGTGCTAATGATCGTGGAAGAAAAGGATGCCTTCCCGGAGGAAAAGGAGATCCGCGAGATCAACTCCGGCATCTACCTGTTCCGCACCGGCGACCTCTTCGCCTTCCTGCCCGAGATCAAACCCCAGAATGCCCAGGGGGAATACTACCTTACCGACGTCATCGAGATCGTGCAGCGGAAACGGGGCGGCGTGCTCGCCTTCAAGATCTCCGACTGGAAGGAAACCCTGGGCGTGAACACGCGGCAGCAGTTGATCCAGGCCCAGAAGATCCTGAAGCACCGGCTCATTGAACGGTGGATTCGGGAAGGGGTGTCCTTCATCGATCCGGATCTCGTGTACCTGGAGTACGACGTGGTGCTGGAAAAGGACGCCACGGTGTACCCCTTTGTTTCGCTCATCGGACACACCCATGTGGGAAAGGGAGCCACCATCGGGCCGGGCGTCAAACTCGTCGACGCCCGGGTGCCCGACGGGGCCGTGGTGGGCTTTGAATCAGGAGGTGAACATGGCCGAACCTAAAGGTGTGGAATCCATAGCCGGACCCGACCTGGAACGCATCGTGGCCGAAGCCGATCCCAACGAGGTCCTGATCCTGGACCTCTGGGCCGACTGGTGCCATCCCTGCAAGCGCATTGAGCCCTACCTGTTTGAAATGGCCGAAAAGTACCCCGGTCGCGTGCGGGTGCTCCGCCTCAACGTGGACCACTACCCCGACGTGCCGGCCCGACTCGGCGTGATGAGCATCCCCACCATCATCTTTTACAAGGGCGGCCAGGAACGCTGGCGATACGTGGGTGCCCGCCCCAAAAAGGACTACGTACGGAAAACCGAAGAGCTGCTGGAACAATGACCCGGAAATTTGACATCGACCATATCGCCCGGCTCGCCAAACTGGACCTCTCGCCCGAGGAACGGGTCCGCCTGCGCAAGGATCTGGAACGGATCCTGGACTACGTGGAAACCCTGAAGGAGGTGCCGGTGGAGGGCGTGGATCCCCTCCCCTACCCCCACGAAGGCCATTTCCAGCGGCTACGCCCCGACCAGCCCCGCCCGGGCCTGAACCGCAACGAGGTGATCCGCCTGGCCCCCGACGAACTCTTCTTCCTGTTCCGAACACCGTCGCCCCTCCGGGGTTTGAAAAAGAAGACGTGACATGTTCACCGGTCTTGTGGAGGGCACGGGTCGCCTGATACGCCGACAGCCGGTGCGCCAGGGCCTGCGCTGGTGGATCCGCCCGGAGGTGCCCGGGTTCACCGTGGCGGTAGGCGACTCCGTGGCGGTGGACGGGGTGTGCCTCACCGTGGAAGCCCTCCAGGACCGGGATTTTCAGGTGTACCTGTCGCCAGAAACCCTGCGGATCACCAAGTTCGGTCAACGGATCGAACCCGGGTACCGGGTCAACCTGGAACGCCCGCTGCGCCCCACGGATCGGCTGGGCGGCCATCTGGTCACCGGCCACGTCGATGCCGTGGGACGTGTGGTCCAACGGCAAACCCTGCCGGAAGGGCAGGAATGGACCGTGGAAGTTCCCCCGGAGTTCCAGAAGTACCTGGTGCCCAAGGGTTCGGTGGCCCTGGACGGGGTTTCTCTGACCGTCAACCGGGTTCTGTCGCACCGGTTCACGGTGTTCCTGATTCCCCATACCCTCCAGGTGACCAACCTCGGCGATCGCCGGCCCGGGGATCCTGTCAACCTGGAGTTTGACCTGGTGGCCAAGTACGTGGAGGCCCTGCTGGCCCCCTACCTGGCCGCGAAGAAAAGCGAGGCGTAACCATGCCCGAACCGTTGATTTACGAACTTTCCAAGCCCGGGCGCAGGGGCTATACCCTGCCCCGCCTGGACGTGCCCGAACGGGCGCTCACCGATTTCCTGCCGGAGTCCCAGCTTCGCCGAAAACCGGCTCCACTGCCGGAGGTGTCGGAGAACGAGGTGATTCGCCACTTCGTTCGGCTTTCGGAGATGAACTACAGCGTGGATACCGGCTTCTACCCCCTGGGCTCCTGCACCATGAAGTACAACCCCAAGATCAACGAAGACATGGCCGCCCTGCCCGGCTTCACCGACATCCATCCCCTCCAGCCCGAGGAAACCGTGCAGGGAGCCCTGGAACTCATGTACCAACTTCAGCAGTACCTGGCTGCCATTTCCGGCTTCGACGCGATCACGCTCCAGCCCGCCGCCGGAGCCCATGGCGAACTTACCGGCATCCTGATCGCCCGGGCGTACCACGAGAAGCAGGGAAACCCCAGGAAAATCGTGCTGGTCCCCGATTCCGCCCACGGCACCAACCCCGCCTCGGTCACCCTCTCAGGCTACGTAACCAGAACCGTGAAGTCCAACGACCGGGGGACCATCGACCTAGAAGACCTGGAACGGAACCTCAGCGAAGAGGTGGCCGCCTTCATGGTCACCAATCCCAACACCCTGGGCCTTTTTGAGGAAGACATCCTGGAAATCGCCCGCAGAGTGCACGAAGTGGGGGCCCTGATGTACATGGACGGAGCCAACCTGAACGCCCTGATGGGCAAGGTGCGGCCGGCCGACCTGGGGTTCGACATCATGCACTTCAACCTGCACAAAACCTTTTCCACCCCTCACGGGGGCGGCGGCCCCGGCTCCGGACCCGTAGGCGTCAAGGCCTTTCTGGAGCCCTTCTTGCCGGTGCCCCGGATCGTGAAAACCGATGAAGGGTACCGACTTTCCTGGGACCACCCCGACAGCATCGGCAAGGTCCACACGTATTACGGCAATTTCCTCGTCATGGTGCGCGCCTACACCTACATCCGCATGATGGGGCCCGAGGGCCTTACCCGGGTCACCGAAGACGCCGTCTTGAACGCCAACTACCTGCGGGTGCTCACGGGCCAGGTGCTGCCTGTAGCCTACGATCGGCCCTGTATGCACGAGTTCGTGCTCACGGGCAAACCGCTAAAGCAGTACGGGGTTCGCACCCTGGATGTGGCCAAACGGCTCCTGGACTACGGGTTCCACGCCCCCACCGTCTACTTCCCCCTCATCGTGCCCGAGGCCCTGATGATCGAGCCCACGGAAACCGAGACCAAGGAAACCCTGGACGCCTTTGCCGAAACCCTGAAACGCATCGTGAAGGAGGCCCAGGAAAACCCCGAACTCCTGCACGAAGCACCCCACCGCACCCCGGTTCGCCGACTGGACGAGGCCCGGGCTGCCCGGTTCCCGGACCTCCGGTACAAACACCCGGAGGAGTAACCGCCTGCTGCCGTTGACCTGAAGGGCAACAGGCCGCATGATACTTCGCCGGTGAACCCGCGGTACGATGTGGTCATTGTTGGTGCCGGTCCGGCCGGCATCTTTGCCGCGCTGGAACTCTCCCGGCATAGCCTTTCGGTGGCCCTGTTTGAACAGGGGCCGCCCCTGGAACAGCGCCATTGCCCGGTGCTGGATCCTCCTCGCCCCTGCATCCGCTGCAATCCCTGTGCCATCACTTCGGGGTTCGGCGGTGCCGGCGCCTTTTCCGACGGCAAACTCACCCTTTCCCGGGAGATCGGGGGCAACCTGAAGGAATTGATCCCGGAGGCGGAGTTCCATCGGCTTCTGGAGGAGGTGGATGGGATCTACCGCGCCCATGGTGCCCCCGATCGGGTATACGGCACCGACACCGAGGCCATTGAGCATATCCGCTACGAGGCCCAGCGCCGGCACCTGATCCTGGTTCCCGCCCGGCTGCGACACATGGGCACCGACGGCGGCTACAGGGTGCTCCAGAGCTTCGCCCGGGCGCTGGAAACGCAGGGGGTGGAGATGCACTTCCGGGAGCGGGTGGAGGAGATCCTGGTGGACACCGAGGGCGCCCGGGGGATTCGGACCCGAAAGGGCACCTACGAAGCCCGGTTCGTGGTGGCCGCGCCGGGCCGGGGCGGCGCCGACTGGATGGCCCGCCAGGCCCGCCGCCTGCGAATCCCGATGAGCCCCAATCCCGTGGACCTGGGCGTGCGCGTGGAAATCCCGGCGATTCACATGGAACCCCTCACCCGCGTGCTCTACGAGCCCAAACTCGTGTACTACTCCCGGCAATTTGAAGACCGGGTGCGCACCTTCTGCGTGAACCCTTATGGCGTGGTGGTGCAGGAAAAGGTGGACGATGTCATCTCGGTGAACGGTTTCAGTTACACCCACAGGGCCACGGACAACACGAACTTCGCTCTTCTCGTGTCCACCCGGTTCACGGCGCCCTTCAACGATCCCATCGCCTACGGCAAGTCCATCGCCCGGCTTGCCAACCTGCTGTCGGGCCACATCCTGGTGCAGCGGCTCGGGGACTTGCGCAAGGGGCGCCGGTCTACCGAAAGCCGGATCGCCGCCAACCCGGTGCAACCTTCCCTCTCGTCGGCCACGCCCGGCGACCTGAGCTTTGTGCTGCCCTACCGGTACCTCTCGGACATCGTGGAAATGATCGAAGCCCTGGAGGGCCTGGTGCCGGGCATCAACTCGCCCTATACGCTGCTCTACGGGGCCGAGGTCAAGTTCTATTCCAACCGGCTCCAGGTGGGCGAGGGCTTTGAAACGCCGGTGCCCCACCTCTACGCGGTGGGCGACGGTGCCGGCATCACCCGGGGCCTCATCCAGTCGTCCATGTCGGGCCTGGTGGTGGCCCGGCACATCCTGCAGCGGCTGGGTGTTCCGGTGGCGTAGGTCCTGCCGCGTCGCCTCGGTTCCATCCGTTGCCTCATTGAACCCCATGCCGGGAAAGCCAATCCCTCCGGTCCCACGAAAAGCGCAAATCATTGAAATATTGCAAACAATTCTGCCGGGCGGTAGAATTTGACCCCTCGGTCAATCCGTCAAAAGGAGGAAGAACGGTGCGTCCCTATCTGCTGCTCATCGCACTGCTGTGGATCCCCGGGAAGGCACGGGCCGAGGGCCCGTCGCTCCCCTCGCCGGAGCAGCTCGTCCCCGTCCAGACCCGGCCGCTGAAGCAGGGCATCCAGCATCCGGCCATCAAGCTCCTGGACGAGGAGGGAAAGCCGGTCATCCAGACCGGAAAGCCCGTGAGCACGCGTCAGACCTGCGGTCAGTGCCACGACTACGACTTCATCACCCATTCGTTCCACTTCCAGCAGGGCTACGACCACTGGGACAACGACTGGGGCACGAAACATCACGAGCCCGGCTCCTACTCCGACGGCATGTTCGGCCGCCAGTACGACTACCCCTATTACCACATGACCCCCACCGACTGGAAAAAGCGGGGTGTGGACTTTGAGTACGGCACGCCCAACTGGGCGCTGCAGTGCGCCATTTGCCATACCGGCAGCGGCCCCCTGGAGTACGACCGCCAGGGCCGCCGGCTCGACCAGATTCCCGAGAGCGAGATCCAGGAAGGCAACCCCGACTTTTACTGGTGGAACCGCAAGGCCGACAAAATCCTGCGCTGGGACTGGAAGAAGTCCGGAGTCCGTGAGGCCAACTGCTTCCTGTGCCACACCCCGAACTACAGCAAGGGCATCCAGGACATGCGCACCGTGGGGGTGGGCATGTTCCACCAGCCCCACTTCGCCTCGTCCAACGCTGCCGGCCTGATCTCCACGGGCATCGTCAAGAAGGTGACCGACGACGGCCGGGTGGTGTACAACCGCGACGCCTTTGAGCCCGACGGCACGGTAAAACCCGGCTGGCTGAAGATTTCGGGCGAGTTCGCCCGGCTGGACGCCTGCCTGCAGTGCCACGCCGCCCCGGTGGTCAACGGCAAGGTGAAGATCTGGTACAACTACCCGGTGGTACGGACCATCAACCGGGGCATCCTGCGGAAAGCCTTTGTGTGGTCGGGCGAGAACATCTCCGATTCCAAAGAAAACATCGCCCACAAGGACCAGATGAACTACCCCTGGGATGTGCACGCCAGGGCCGGCCTCACCTGCCTGGACTGCCACGACATGCCGAACCGGCCGGGCGGCGTGCGCCTCACCGACCAGGGGCCGAAGGTTCAGCCGGTGGCCTTCTCGGAGTTCCTCAAGCGGCCTGACCACAACTTCGGCCTGGGGCATCCCATCACCTGGAAGGTGGCCCCCGAGTATCAGTACACGGTGAAACGCTGCGAAGACTGCCACCGCGATGCCATGGAGAAGGGGCACGACTGGCTTCCGGAAAAGGAGCACCACTTCCAGAAGCTCTCCTGTGAGGTTTGCCATGTGCCCCAAACCCATTACTGGGCGCTGAACTTCTTCAACTTCGCGCTGCCCAAGCCCGAGCCCTTCAGCCTGCACCGGAAGGCCAAGGGGGCCTGCGGCGAAGCGCCGCAGCGGTACACCTTCGTGGGGGCCCAGGGCGACCCGATCGAGGATTCCACGGCCCTGATCACCGGCTTCTACCCCGTGTACATCCCGCGCAACCTGAAGCCCGGCGAGGAACCCCGGATCATGCCCTATTCCGTTACCTTCTCGCTGCACTGGATCGATGCCCGGGGCGAACGGGTGCGGTTCCGCCGGATCCTGCGGGCCTTCTTCAACCGGGTGAACGGCAACTGGGACCCCAAGCCCGAGGTGCTCCAGGTGTTTGACGCCAACCACAACGGCTGGATTGAGGACGACGAGGCCCTGTTTGACACCCCCGAAAAGGTGGCCCTGGCCAAGAAACTGCTGGAGGCCCAGGGCGTGAAGGATCCAAAGCTGGAACTCGTCGCCATGCCCTTCAGCCTGAGCCACGGCGTGGTGCCCAAGGAATACGCGGTGCAGAGCTGTGAGGCCTGCCACACCTCCCCCGACAGCTCCCGGATCTTCAACGGCGGCAAGTACCAGCGGGTGATCGTGGACCGGCCGATCCTGTTTGAAACCTCGCGGATCTACAGCGAAGACTACCCCAACATTCCGATTGCCAAGGTGGTGGACGGCAAAACCGTGTGGGACAACAGCAAGCTGATGGCCGGGTTCAACCCGCCGCACTGACCTGAAGAGGACGCCCTGTGGGCGTGAACCCACAGGGGAGAGGACCGGCGGGGCGGGCCGCGGTACCGCGGCCCGCCCCGCCGGATTTTTTCCACCCCTTCCTGCAAAATTTAGACATGGCACACTGGCTGGCATCGGTTCAACCCGCGGAGCCCTTTTTCCTCCGCAACCTCGTGGTGTTCCCCTTAGTGGGGCAGAACGGCGGCAACGGCTCGTACCTGACCCTGCAGGAGGCCTCCGACCGGGGGTGGATCCAGCTGCTGGATACCGAGGACGTGAACCATGTGGTGCTCCGGTTCCAGGGCCAGGAACCCGTGGTAATGATGGAAGGCGAAGAGGTGCTGGGCGCCCGCCAGAACCGCGTGTTCGTCACCACCCTGGTGGCCGAGCGCCCGGTGGAAACCCCGGTGCCGGTGGTGTGCGTGGAGGAGGGCCGCTGGAGCGGAGGCACCACCTTCCGCACCTCCGAAACCGTGGCCTACCCCAGCCTGCGGGCCCTGCTTTCCTCCTCGGTGTTCCGGAACCTGACCCATCGCCGCACCTACGAGGCCGACCAGAGTGCGGTGTGGCAGTCCGTCCGCACCACCCTTACGCGGCTCCAGGTGCACTCCCAAACCCAGTCCCTGCACGATCCCTTTGAGCAATTGCAGGATTTCCTGGAGGACTACCTGGAAGAGGCGGAGTTCCCCGAGGAGGCCCAGGGCCTCGTGAGCCTGGCCGGCGGCCGGATCCTGGGGCTGGACCTCTTTGCCTCTCCGCCGCTTTTCCGGAAGTTCGCCCGCCAGGTGCTCCGGGGCTATACCCTGGAGGCCGTCATGCTGATGAACCGGCCGTCGCC